>JAJRWW010000353.1 GCA_024276595.1 Myxococcota bacterium | reverse complement strand
TCAAGGAGGTCATTGGGGCCCTCACCCGGGAGCGCTCCTCGCTGAACATCTCTCGCTGGATGAAGGGCATGGCAGGGAGCGCTGACCGCCTGGCCCTGCTCATTGGTGGGGACCTGGCCCTGGCCTTGGAGCACCTTCCGCCCCTCGCCCGGGGGGCTGAGGCGAGCCTGTGCGGCTTCGGCCTCTCTGCTGCCCACCTGGAGCTGCGGCATCGCCTGGCCATCTCCATCGCGGTCTAGCGGAATTTCCAGGAAAAATCCAACTTGGCTGAACCATTCAGTTGACACTCGCCACTGGGCGAGCTATTCCACTCTCCCCGAGACAACACGTGGCTTTTCCGCATGTGCTGTTCCATTTCGGACGAGAGGAGGACGTAGGAGATGACAGTAATCAACGACTTCAACGGGGTGAAGGTGTTCAGCGCGACCATGGCCCAGGAGCGAGAGCACCTGGGCGAAAAAGTTACAGACTGGATCCGCAACAACCCCGACGTGGAGATAATCAACACAGTGGTGACCCAGTCTTCGGATGAGGCCTTCCACTGCATAGCCATCACGCTCTTTTTCAAGGAGCAGGTCTAGCCACCCCTCTCCTCCGGCGGGGGATGGGCAGTCACCGCCGGAGCAGGCATCGTCTCAAAGCCAAGCTGCTATGGCCGTTCCTTTCCGGAGTCGGGATGCTCCGGGACAGGGGTCGCCCCGGCCCCGGCGTCTCGCCGGACGGCCGCGGGCGGCTCGGGGGTGACCTGCTCCTTGGGCAGGGCCACGAGGAGCAGGTACAGCGCCAGGAGGATGCCCAGCAGGACCATGGAGACGGCCTCGAAGGGGATCTTCCGGTCCAGGCCGATGGAGATGTCGAACGTCGACTTGCCGCGGCGCCGCAGCTTCTGGTTGACCTGTTGTAGGAAGTCCTGGGGCGGCTCGGCCGGCTCCAGGCTGCCCAGGGCGGTAAGGGTCGCGCGGAGGGATTCCACCTCGGCGCGGCACCGCTCGCACTCCTCGATATGGCGCTCCAGCTCGGCGACGGTGTCAGCGGGGAGATCGCCGTCCAGGTACTCACTTAGAAGCTGCTGTCCACGGATGTGGTCCACTGGAGCCCTCTACTTCATGTGTCTCGCCAGGGCCCCTTTGAGCGCGAGGCGCGCCCGGTGGAGCCTGGACTTTATGGTTCCCACGTTCAGGCCGGTCACCTCGGCCATCTGCTGATAGCTCAGACCCTGGATGTCCCTCAGGACCACCAGCAGCCGATGATCCTCGTCCAGCCTGGCCATCTCCTGCTGGATGATCGCCTCTAGCTGCCGCCCCTGGGCCAGGTCGTCGGGCCGCGGAATGGCGGCGTGGTAGCTGGGTTGGGTCTCGCCGCTGCCCATGGCCATCTGTCGCTCGGCCACCTCGTCCAGCGGTCGCCCGGCGTGGCGCCCCCTGCGCTTGAGGTACTTGAGCCGGTTCTTGCTGTGGTTGACGGCGACCCGGTAGAGCCAGGTGGAGAACTTGCTCTCTCCGCGGAAGCTGGAGGCGTTCTGGTACACGGTGACGAACACGTCCTGGGCCACGTCCTCCGCCTCCTCCCGGTTGCCCAGCAGGCGGAAGACGATGTTGAACACCCGTTGTTGGTAGGAGCGCACAATGGTGGCGAAGGCCCGGTGGTCCCCGCGCCTGAGCCTTCGCAAGAGCCGGCGCTCGGCGATCTGCTCCCGCTCGGCGTCCGTGAGCGCCGAGCCAGCGGATGGGCTCGCGTTCCCATCCGGGGGCGCCTCGGGCGAGTCCTTGTCGGAATGCATGTTGTCGGCACACACTGGGTTTAGTGGCCCACCGGGGTCCGAAAGTTCCCGGGAGAAAACGCTCTCGGGCAAAGGCCAATGGGACCCACTGGGGGCCATCTTATACCAGCAGGGCCCCGCAAGGTAGCGCCAGATGGGCTACTCCTTCAGCACCGGTGATGAAGACTCTGGCTTCCATCCAAAAGGAATCTTGCCTGCAGGGCAAGGGTAGGTGTCGTGACTCCCCACCTTGACGAGGAGGAGCCATGCGATCCCAACGAAAACAAGGCAAGAAGAAGCGCCAAAAAACCTAAGACTCCGCGACAGATCTCGCCGCGGAAGCGTTCCCGAAGGGGACGGCGTTACACCGATGAGCAGCGCCAACAGGCGCTCAAGCTCATGGCTGCAGGCATGATGCGACCCCAGGTCCCCCTGTGTCAGGATAGTGGATAGAAGTGAGGGCCTACTTGACGAAGAGCTTGACCGCGAAGCCGACCCGCGTCTCCACGCCGCCATTCACTCGCTGCACCACGAAGACGTCCACGCCCGCCTTGGGATTGATGTAGCCGAAGCCGCCGGTGACGCTGGTGGCCTTGAGAAGCCCCTCGTACATGGCTCCAGCCCGGACGGCGTACCTGCCCCCCAGGAAAACCTCCACCCCGCCGAAGATGCTAGGGGTGACCTTCTTCTCCTTGCTGGTGAAGTCGAGCACCACGTCGAAGGAGGCCAGGAAGTAGGTCTTGTATCCATAGGCAGCGCCCATTCCCATGGTGATGGGGGCGTGGGTGGACTTTTGGGGGACCACGTTCATGGCCGTGAGGCCAAAGGTGAGCCCTGTGGTGACCTTGACCACCATGCCCACATCCACGCCGATGTTGCTGATCCGGTCTATGGTGTGCTCCGTGTTCCCCTCCCCATCGGGATTTGGGATCTCGATGGTCGCCTTGTAAAACTGGTACTTCACAGTGGTGCCCAGGGAGAAACGGGCGCCCAGGGGCAGGGCCAAAGTCAGGCCCACCTCGTGTCCGTCCTGCTTGAGGGTGAGCTTCTTTTGCTGGTTTCGATCCCAGATGTCCGGGCGCATGATCAGCAGGTTGTAATACAGCCCGGCCTTGATCCACTTGGACGCCACGGAGTCCACCACCGAGGAGTGGGCGATGTGGCCGTTTTGGCGTACCTGGAAGTCGTAGAAGGCGGTCACCGCGTAGCTCTGAATGAGCGCGATGCCGGCAGGGTTGAGAAAGATGGCCGAGGCGTTGGTGGCGGCTGCCCGGAGCGAGCCCCCCATGGCCAGGCTGCGCGGAGTGGAGACGACGGCTGGTTGGGCGCCTGCGGAGGGAGCGCCAGCGGCGATGATCAGTGCGCACAGGCTCGCCGCCAGAAGTGCTGGTGAGATGGGGCGGGTTCCCCTGGGCAGAGGTTGCATGAAGTCTCTTGGGCTGGCTGGAGCCATGGTGTGTGTCACTTTATCTTGCCTGACTCAAATGGCCAAGTTTTGCCAGATGGCTCCCCAGGGGCGCCACATGGGCTGGCTCGACCCATGCCTCGGGCGGTGGAGCCCTCTGCACCTACGCGCCACGGGTGCGCATAATTCCCACGGACCAAATGGGCTACATGGCCGCCGCCGCCGCTCCGAGCACCCCTGCGTCGGGGCCCAGCTCGGCAAGGAGAATGGAGACCGATGAGGCGGCCACCGGGTTGGCCAGCCGGTGGACCGCAGCGGTCACCGGCTCCAGGAGGTCCGGTCCCAAGGAGGCCAGGCCGCCGCCGATCACCACCCGCTCGGGGTTGAGCAGGCTCACCAGGTTGGCGACGCCGCGGCCGAGGTGGTCCATGGCCGTCCGGAGGATGATGAGTGCCTCAAGATCGCCTCCCCGGGCGGCCTCGGCCACGGAGGCGGCTGTGACAAGCTCGGGCTGCGAGGCGAACCTCTCGGCCAGCGCGGACGGGACTCCTCTGCGCACGGACTCTCGGGCCTGCCTCGCGATGGCGGTGCCAGAGGCCAGGGCCTCCAGGCAGCCCCTGTTGCCGCACCCACAGAGGGGGCCCTGGGGGAGGAGCACCATGTGGCCGACCTCCCCTGCGGTGCCGCGCACGCCCGAGAGCAGCTTGCCGTCGAGCAGGATCGCCCCTCCAATGCCAGTGGAGACGGTGAGATAGACCAGCGGAGAGCAGCCCCTTCCAGCACCAAAGCGGTGCTCGGCGAGGGCCGCGAGGTTGGCGTCGTTTCCCAGCACGAGCCTGGTGTGCAGCATCTCGCCCAGGAGCTCTGCCAGGTCCACGTTCCGCCAGCCGGGCAGGTTCGGGGGGGAGACCACGAGGCCGGCCTCTGCGTCGATGGGCCCTGGGGCGCCCAGCCCGACCCCTGCCAGCGAGCGCAGGTCGAGAGCTGCCTCGTTTACCGCCTCGGTGGCCAGGGCGGCCATTGCCCGCACCACCGCATGGACCCCGTGGCGCGCGGGAGTGGGCCCCCGCGCCTGGGCGAGGATCTCCCCTCCGCGGGAGACCACCGCCGTGGCGATCTTGGTTCCACCCAGGTCTATTCCCAGATACAGGGGCTCTGCCATGCGCCACCCATTCGGCCACCGGGCCGGTAGGCCACAATACCGCAAAAGGGCGGTTGGCACCCGCGCTGAGGCGGGGTAATGTTGGCGCCGCCAGGATTGGAGATCTACCCATGACAGAGGCCAGGCTACCCCACAGGCTCAAGACCCTGCCCCCGTACCCCTTCGCGGAGATCGACCGCAGCAGGGGCGAGGCCATCAAGAAAGGGGTGGACGTTGTGGACCTGGGCGTGGGAGACCCCGACCTGCCCCCGCCGCCACAGGTCGTGGAGAGGCTCAGGGAGGCCGCTGGCCACCCGGAGAACCACCGCTACCCCTCCTATCTGGGCTCTGCTTCATTTCGGGAGGCGGCGGCGCGCTACATGGGGCGTCGTTTCGGGCTGGAGCCAGATCCCGGCACCGAGGTGCTGGCTCTCATCGGCTCCAAGGAGGGCATCGCCCACCTGGCCCTGGCGCTTTTGGACCCTGGGGACCTGGTGCTCGTGCCCGATCCGGCCTACCCGGTGTACTCCATTAGCGCCCGGTTCGTGGGGGCCGAGGTGGCGACCATGCCGCTGCAACGGGAGCGCGGCTTTCTGCCAGTGCTGGAGGAGATCCCCTCGGAGCTGGCAAGGCGCGCAAAGCTCATGTGGCTGAACTACCCCAACAACCCCACCGGGGCGGTGGCTCCCCTTGGCTACTGGCGGGAGGTGGGCGCCTTTGCCGCGGAGCACGACCTGCTGGTGGCCAGCGACGCCGCCTACGCGGAGATCTACCGGGAGGGGGAGCCCCCCGCGAGCGCGCTGCAGGTGGGGGCCCTCGCGGAGCGGACCATCGAGCTGCACTCGCTCTCCAAGACCTACAACATGACCGGGTGGAGGGTGGGCTTTGCCGTTGGGGCGGCGTGGATGGTGGGAGCCTTGGGCACGGTGAAGACGAACGTGGACTCGGGGATCTTCGGCGCCGTGCAGGAGGCGGCCATCGCTGCCCTGGATGGCCCCACCGAGGTGGTGGTGGCCCAGCGCGAGACCTACCGGCGGCGAAGGGAGCTGCTGGTGCCCGCTCTGGCCGCCGCGGGGCTGGACGTGGTGGACACCACAGCCACCTTCTACGTGCTCGCGGCCGTGCCGGAGGGGCGGACCGCCGCGGACTACACCCGCGAGCTCCTCGACAGCTTCGGTGTCCTGTGTACCCCTGCCACGGCTTTTGGCCCCGGGGGCGAGGGCTACGTGCGTTTCTCCCTGACCGCTTCGGACGAGCGCGTCGAAGAGGCGGCCAGGCGGCTCGCGGAGAGGTCGGCGCGGCCATGAAGCTGACCTTCTCTGTGTCGGGCTCGCAGCTTCGGTGCGTGGAGGACCGCACTCCCCTGGGTCGGCGGCACCTGCTCCCCTACGACCCGGCCAGGATCGCGGACCTTTCGGCGGAGCTGCTATCGGTGCTCGAGCGCGCCAACCGGGCCAGGACCATCTCCGAGGCGAACCTGGGCAACCTGAAGCTGGCCGGGGAGGAGCTGGCCCGGCAGCTCATCCCCAAGGAGCTGCAGGCCCGCCTGAGGGGCACCATGGGGATCCTCACCCTGGCCATCGACGAGGAGCTGGCCCCGGTGCCCTGGGAGCTACTGTACGACGGGGAGCAGTTTCTGTGCAGGCGCTTCGACCTGGGGAGGCTGCTGGTCACCGACTGGCGTCCGGAGGCGACCGTCTGGCGCCCGGCGGAGCTGCGGCAGCCGCTCAGGATGCTGGTGATCTGCTCGGACACCCGCGGGGACCTGGAGCGACTGGAGTGGGAGTGCAACGGTCTGCTGTCCACAATGGACGCCCACCCCGAGAAGCTGAGCGTGAGGCTGCTCAGGGCACAGGACCTGGAGTCGGTTCGGCGAGCCCTCAAGTCCTACGACCTGGTACACTTCGCCGGGCACGCAGACTATGACCCGGCCGACCCCGGTGGTGCAGGTTGGCACCTCGGGGACGGCAAGCTCATGGCAGAGGAGATCGCCACCATGGGCATGGCTCGTCCCATGCCTGTGCTGGTCTTCTCCAACGCCTGCCAGACCGGCCTGGAGGGCCCATGGGATGCTCAGCGTCGGGGACGGGTGCTGGGGCTGGCTGGCTCCTTTCTGCTCTCGGGCTCCAGGTTCTACGTGGGCACCCAGTGGGAGCTACTCGATGGCATCGGCGCCCAGGTGGCCACCCATTTTTACGACGCCCTGGTGCGCGGTGCCAACGTGGGGGCGGCCTTGCGGGCCGCCCGGCTCCGTGTGATCGAGGACAGCGGAGAGGACGCTCTGGGTTGGGCCGGGTATGTGCTGTACGGGGACCCGACCCACGTGCTGCTGCCCGCCGTGGGGAGCTCGGAGCGCCCGGAGGTCAGGACCGCTGCAACGGGCCGGCTGGGTGTGCGTGCCACCCTGCCCTGGAAGCGGCGCCTGAGCTCGGGAGACGTGGCGGACAGGCTCGCGGCCGAGGGGGGCGAGGAGCCCTCAGGCGTTGGTCTGCCTCCGTGGCTGCTTGCGGGTGTGATGGTCCTCATGCTGCTGCTGGCCGCGGCCCTGGGCGCCTGGCTCATCAGCCTCTTGAGGTGAGCCGTCTTTCGGCGCAGCGCATCTTCGCCAAGTGCCACTACCCCTCTGTGCGCCCGGTGGGCCCAGTTGGCAAGGCGACGGTGAAGGTGGAGCCCTCTCCCAGGGACGAGCTGACCGAGATCTCCCCCCCGTGGGCGCGAGCTATCCAGCGCGTGATGGCCAGGCCGAGGCCAGCGCCGCCGGTAGCCCTGGTGCGGGCGTCGTCGATGCGATAGAACCGCTCGAAGATGTCCTGGTGTCGCTCCAGGTCCATTCCAACCCCTGTGTCCTTTACCTGGATGAGGATCCGCTCACCAGAGGCATCCGGCCGCACCGAGACGGTGATCTCGCCTCCCTTCGGGGTGTAGGTGATGGCGTTTTGCAGCAGGTTCATCAACGCCTGGCGCAGGAGGCGGGGATCCACCTCCGTGAGCGGGACCTGGCGCAGATCCGATTCCAGCCGCAGGCCCTTCTCCTCTGCCAGGACGCCCATGATGCCCAGGGTGTCCTCGGCCAGCCGAGCCAGGTCTGTGGTCTCGGTGCAGAGCTCTATGCGGCCGGCGTCGGCCCTCGACAAAAGCAGCAGGGCCTCCACCAGCTCGGTCATCCGGTTGGTCTCCCGCAGCATGGAGACCACGGTCTCCCGGTGCTTGCCATCCTGGCTCGGGGCCTTCAGGGACACCTCTCCCAGGGCCTTGATGCTGGCCAGGGGAGTCCGCAGCTCGTGCGAGGCGTCGGAGGTGAAGCGCTTGAGGTTTTCAAAGGCCTCGTCAATGCGCTCGAGCATGTCGTTGAGCACACCGGCTAGCTGCCCGAGCTCGTCCTTGGGGTTCTCCACCGGGATGCGAGTTCGCAAGCTGGAAGCGTTTATCTTCTGGGCGAGCGAGGTCATTCTCTGGATGGGCTGCAGGGCCTTTCTGGCCAGGAACCAGCCCCCCAGGCCGCTCGCCAGGATGGTGAAGGGCACCAGGACGGAGAAGATGATCAGCAGTGATCTCACGGTGGCCCAGAGGTGCTTCTCGCTGTGGGCCAGGTGCACGGTGTAGCGGCGTCCTTCCACCGTGACCGCTCGCGAGAGCCTCCGGAGCCGGAGGCCGTCTGAGAGCTGGACAGAGACCAGTCTGCTGGCCTCTCCCGCGCTCAGCGGCGGCGGCCTGTGCTTCCTGCTTTGGGGGCGGCTGGAGCTGTGCACCAGGCGCCCGGAGGAGTCGACGATGTCCAGGAAGCGCTGGTTTCCATCGTCGCCGTGGCCGTCGTAGCGATAGGAGCCCCGCAGGTGGATCTTGCCGCCTGGGCGGGGCTCCATGTGCGTGGCAACGCGAGCCAGGTCCCTGGTGAGGTCGGCGTCCAGCTCCGCGCGCATTCCGCGAACCAGCAGCAGGGTCGAGATCCCGGCGAGCGTCAGGGCCGTTGCCACGAGACCGGCGCCAAACCAAAGAGCGAGGCGGGTGCGGATGGACGTCCTTGCCATCAGTCGTCGCGAATGCGCAGCCCCACCCCGCGCACGGTCTCTATGAGCCGCCGATCAAATGGATGGTCCACCTTCTTTCGAAGGCGAGAGAGGTGTACGTCCAGGACGTTGTCCAGGGGGGTGGCCCTGGACCCCTCGCCCCAGACGGCCTGCATGAGCATCTCCCTGGTGACGATGTGGTTCTTGTGCCGAAGCAGCTCCACCAGCAGCTTCAGCTCGGTGGCGGTGAGGTCCAGTGGCTCTCCGGCGCGCTCGGCGCAGTGATGCAAGACGTCCACCTGCAGGTCGCGTGCGCAGAGCAAGGTGCTGACCTCGCGGCCTGCGCGTCGCAAAAGCGCTCGAACTCGAGCCGTCAGCTCGGGGAAGGCGAACGGCTTTACCAGGTAGTCGTCCGCGCCTGTCTCCAGGCCGGCCACCCGATCCGCCACCGTGTCCCGGGCGGTGAGCAGCAGGACGGGCACTCCGATGCTCTTGTCCCGCAGGGCTTGCAGCACCGTGAGGCCGTCTCGGCCCGGGAGCATCCAGTCCAGGATCACCAGGTCGAACTGCTCGTTGGAGAGCCGGAAGTAGCCGTCCTCTCCGTCGAAGGCGACCTCCACCGAGAAGCCCTCGGCCTCGAGACCGGCGCGCAGGCTCTCCACGAGCACCGCCTCGTCATCAATTACGAGCAGCCTGGTAGCCAAGGGCATCCTCCGGTGGCGGCGACTCCATGCCCAGACCATGTGGCCGGGCAGCGGATGCGCATGTCTGCCCCTGCGGCGGTGGATCCTCACCACGGCAGACCAATTCATACCATATCTATGTGATTTTCCAAAGGCGCCAGACTGGTCCATGGAGACAAAATGCTTTGACTCTGCCCCGACCCCTGCAGTATCTGACCTCACATCATCGCCAAGAGAGGTACATCATGAAATGTCAGGTGAGCTGTGCCGCACTGGTCGGGCTTTGCGGCGTCGTCTCCCTGGTCGCGTGCAGCGAAAGCACTGGCCAGGACAACCCAAGCACTGTCTCCATCTCCATCACATCTCCGCAGACCCAGTCCTACGTGAACGGGTCGGTGGAGGTCACCGTGGCGGTTACCGGAGAGGTGAGTCGCGTGGAGCTGCTGGCCAACGACATTGTGGTGGGGGAGAGCGATGTGGCGCCTTTCAGCTTGACCTGGGACACGAGCTCCGAGGAGGAGGCGCTCTACCGGCTGCGCGCTGTGGCCCATGGTCCTGGGGGTGAGCAGCAGTCCTCTGCCGAGCTATTGATCATAGTGGATCGTACACCGCCCACCCTTGATATCGCGAACCTGAGCCTGCCGTATGTCCTCTCGGGCACCGAGACAATCGAGCTGGCGAGTGGGGACGACAACGAGCTAGCGAGCCTGAGCCTAGTGATCGACGGCGTGGAGCAGCCCGGCTGTACGGTCACCTCCTGTCAGGTCCTGTGGGACACCTTGACCGTTGCCGACGGCCCTGTGGAGCTCTCAGCCCGTGCGGCGGACGCCGCCGGAAACGTCACCACCCTGGTCAGGCCAGTGGCCGTGGTGAACGACGGCACCGTGCTGACCTTCTCGGATGGCTCCGGCAGCGGGAGCTACTTCATCCCGGCCCAGTGGGCCTCGCTGGATCTGCACAAGAAGTACCACATCGACATGCCCACCGGGGTGACCGAGATGGTGACCATTGGCCAGTGGTACGAGGCCACGTGGCAGATGCAGCTAGACGTGGGCACTGGCTTCTGCCCCGACAGCGGCACCACCTACCTCCAGG
>JAJRWW010000352.1 GCA_024276595.1 Myxococcota bacterium | reverse complement strand
GCTGCCCATGTCCCGCCTCAGGGACGTGACGGGCTACTCCGACAAGCAGATCCACCGCGCCATCGTGGCCATGGCCGACGAAGGGCTGCTGGAGCGCGTGGGCTCTGGTCGCAACATGCGCTACGTGCTCATGGGGTAGGGGCCGGGCAATGCCTTGTCGGGCCCCCTGGGCTCGGCTACGCTCGTCGCCACCCCCTGGTCCTTGCCCCATCCCGGATCTTGGCGCGTCCCGTGTCCAGGGTGCCCACCACCCGATCCTCGGTGGCGCTCACCGGGAGACTGACGAAGGGCACCTGGCGCTGGGTGGCTTCCAGCCGTTCTCCCTGGTCCAGGCGGACAGGCAGTCGGGACAGGCAGGATCGTCGGGGTGGCAGCCGAAGAGGCAGCCGCGCACCACGCGCTGGCTGGGCAGCAGCCGGGCCAGGGCGCGGGCCGCCGTGGACTTGGCGGTGCCCCGCTCTCCCCGGATGAGCACCCCGTGCAGGGAGGGGCTCACCGCCGCGCAGAGCAGCGCCTGCTTCATCTGCTCCTGCCCCACCAGTGCGGAGAGGGGATAGACCGGGTGCGAAGCTGAGAGCATTTTCCGGTGCCGGGAGTGCTGCCTTGGGGGAGGGCCCCAAGATAGCTACTGGAAGACGGTGGGCTTGCCGTCGTTGATCGAAAGCACCGTGACCGAGTCCTGGAAGATGATGGTCTGGTGGCTGCCCAACAGTGTCGGGGTACCATTGATGAGGCCCCAGGCCTCCACCTCCATCTCCCCCGCCGGAAGCTCGAACTCGGCGTAGACGCTCAGGCTGTTGGTGCCCGAGGAGAGCCGCGCCGTCAGGGGAACCGTGTCGATGGGGTTGCCGTTGAAGTAGGCAAAGTAGGGAGACTGCGGGTACAGCCCCACCTGTGCACCGGTGAGCCGAAGCCCGTCGCAGTCGTGCACCTCGCCGGCGATGGCGCCAAAGCCGGCGGACATTCCTCCAGACAGGCCCATGGTCTGAGGGATCTTGAGCCAGTCCTGGCGGCTGATGACCTGGGCATCCAGCTCGTAGGTCCCCTCCCCGGCGTCGTACTCGGCGTCGGTGGTCCGCAGGTACACGTTCACCTGCGCCATGACCCCCCAGGTGACATCGTCGTACTCCTGCAGCCCCACCGTGCGGATGACAAGCGGCTGGTGGGTGGGGATGTTCGGGATCTCGAAGCGCCCCTCGTAGCGCAGGCGGTCGTAGCAGGAGCTGTTGTAACAGAACTCCGTGCCGGAGATGTCGTCCTGGCAGGTCCCCGCGCAGTCGGTGGTGGGCACCGGGCACTCAATGGAGAACTCGGCGATGTTGTCGCTCTCTTTGAAGCAAGCCCGAGCCACGCCCGCTGCCAGGTCCGCCTCCAGGTCCGCCTGGGTGATGGTGACCTCGGCGATGGGTAGCACCGAGGAGTCGATTCGGTTCAGCCCAACCAGGTCATCGGGGTCAAATACCTGCACCTTGATGTCGATGGGCTCGGGTCCCCCGGAGAACACGTCCAGGTAGCCGGTCATGGTGACCGTGGGAGGGTTGGCTGGCGGGTTGTCGGGCTGGCCCAGGCAGTCCAGGTTGGGAGCCGTGTTGCCGGTGCTGTCGCAGTCCTCCCAGATGCCATTCTGCCCGCCGCACTGGGTCAAGGTGGTCTCAGAAAGGGTGTTGAACACGCAGGTCTTGCCCGAGTCCGAGGTGGTAAACTGCGCCAGGCAATCCAGACCCGAGTTGGTGTTGTTGTTGTTGTTTCCATTGCCGCCGTCGTCGTCGCTGCAGCCAGCAAAGGACAAGGCCCCCACCAACACACAGATTGCCGCGCAAGCCTTCATCATGGGAAGATCCTCCTGGTGGCGAAATTGCCGCGCTTCATTTAAGGTGCTTTTGGCGTTTTCTGTCAAGCACGGGCCTGAGATGGAAGCGAGGATGGTATGAGCCTGCACGGCGAAGCTGCTGCCCTTCACGCGCAGACCACGGTGGTCGACCTGCACGGCGACACGCTCATGTGGATGCGGCGCGGCTACGATTTTTTCCGCCGGCACGGGCGGACCCCCTTCTCCGCCTTCTGCTCTCACATCGACGAGCCGCGCATGCGCCAGGGGGGCCAGACGGCTCAGGTGTTTGGCATCGTCACCCAGCCCTTTGTGACTGCCGCCGCGCTCGAGTCCGCCCTGGCGCAGGTGGAGCTGCTCCACGCCGCGGCGCGAAGGCGCCCGGACCTTCTGCAGGTGGTCACCGAGGCGGAGCAGATCCGGGCCGCTCGGCGCAGTGGACACCGCGCTGGCCTGCTCGGTCTGGAGGGGACCCACGCCCTGGACGGCGATCTGTCCAACCTGGACCGTCTCGCCGCTGGCGGGCT
Organism: Myxococcota bacterium; assembly: GCA_024276595.1. Taxonomy (GTDB): domain Bacteria; phylum Myxococcota_A; class Polyangia; order HGW-17; family JAJRWW01; genus JAJRWW01. The sequence continues at coordinate 172 of JAJRWW010000352.1, read as the reverse complement.
GCGCCTCTGCGGCCTGTGCCACTTTTCGAAGACCCCGGCGGCCTCCCCGGCCCAGGGGCTGGGAGCAAACGACTCTCAGGGATTGACCACCTTCGGCAGGGCGCTGGTGGAGCGCTGCAACGACCTGGGCGTGCTCCTGGACCTGGCTCACCTCAACCGGCCCGGGTTCCTC
>JAJRWW010000351.1 GCA_024276595.1 Myxococcota bacterium | reverse complement strand
GCAGATGGCCTGGGATCGAGAGTCCCGGGGGAGCCTGGACCTGGCCGCCTTCGACTACGTAATCGACGCCATCGACAGCCTCAACAACAAGGTGGAGCTGCTGCGCGCGGCCCACGCCTCCGGGGCGCGGGTCTACTCCGCCATGGGAGCCTCCTCCAAGCTGGATCCGACCCGGGTCCAGGTGGCCTCCATCTGGGAGACAAGGCGGTGTCGCCTGGCTCGGCTGGTGCGCAAGCGGCTGCGTCGCCGGGGCTTTGAAGGGGATTTTCTGTGTGTGTTCAGCGACGAGCCGGCCGCCGACCTGGGGGACGGGGACGCGGACGAGGGCTGCCAGACGGCGGCATGCTTCTGCCCGGGGCGCGGGGTCTCCTTGCTGGGGGAGCCCGGCCAGGGCCCGCCCGCCCGGGCCCGGGAATGGTGCAGCACAAAGGCCCACATCAACGGCTCGCTGGTGCACATGACCGCCACCTTCGGCATGGTGCTGGCCGGGCTGGTGGTTCAGGACGCGGCCCGGGGCTGCGAAGAGATTGAAACGGAAGGAGACGCTGGTAAGATTCGGGGGCTCTGATCGACCGGACCGCCTCCGTGCCAGGGAAGGTGAAGCGACGAATGACCCAGGAAGCCACAGCCACCAAGGGCTCCAGGCCCGGCACACGACAGAAGGCCTGGCAGCTCAACGCCGATCCACGGGTGTTCGGCACCATCGCAGAGATTGGGGCGGGCCAGGAGGTGGCCCGTCGCTTCTTCAGGGCTGGCAAGGCCTCTGCCACTGTGGCCAAGACGGTGTCCGCCTACGACATGCAGATGAGCGACGCCATGTACGGGGTGGAGCAGTCCGGCCGCTACGTGACGCGCTCCCGGCTGGAGAACATCCTGGACACGGAGTACACCGACATCGTGCGGCGGGTGGCCCACAGCCGGAGCGAGGACTCCACCTTCTTCGCCTTCGGCGACACCGTGGCCGCCAAGACCTTCCGCTCGGACAGGGACTGCCACGGCTGGATGGGGGTCCGGTTTCAGCACCAGCCTCGCACCGAGCCCAGCCAGATCCTGCTGCACGTGCGCATGCTCGACAGGACCAACCGGGACCAGCAGGAGTCGCTGGGGATCCTCGGTGTGAACCTGATCAGCGGCGCCTTCACCCACTGGTCGGAGCCGGATGTCTTGCTGGACGGGCTCGCCGACGACCTGGACTGGGGCCGCATCGAGGTGGACTTCATCCACTTCGAGGGGACCGCCTTCGCGGAGGTGGACAACCGGTTGCTGAACCTGCGCCTGGTCACCTCCAGCCTCAGCCCGGTGGTGATGTTCTCCCCGGAGGGAGAGGCGGTGATGCCTGCGGACCTCCTCTTTCGCCGCCACGTGCTGGTGCTCCGGGGCACCTTTCGCCCCTTCACCGCGGTGCAGGCGGACATGATCCGGTGCGGCATGGAGACCTTCTCCCAGGAGCTGGCCACATCCCCCAAGAACGTGGTGTGCTTTTGCGAGATGAACGTGGCCCGCCACCTCTCCCAGGGGATCGACGAGACCTACGACCTGGAGGACCGGGTGGTGTCCATTGCCGCCCGGGGCCATCACGTGATGGTCACCTCGCACCTGCGCTACTTCCGTCTCAGCGAGTACTTTACGCGGCACGACAAGCGGAGCATCGGGCTCATCCTCTCGGTGGACAACGTCCTGGATATCCTGGACGACAGGTACTACGACGGGATGCAGGGTGGCATCCTGGAGGCCATGGGCAAGCTCTTCACCTCCGACACCAGGCTGCTGGTCTACCCGAACCTGCTCCCGGGCAAGGCCGAGATAGTCACCGCGGCCAACCTGGAGGTGCCCGAGCACCAGCGCTACCTGTACAAGCACCTGATGCACAACGGCCGCATCCTGGATCTGAAGCCCGACGAGGCGGCCCTGGTGCCCTTTGACCCGCGCGGGGACGCTACCAGCGAATGACCGCCGGCACCGACTCGGGCTTCTTCCCCACGGTGAGCATTATCCCGGTGGTGACCCCCACCACGGTCACCACGCTGGAGGCGATGACCGTCCAAAACCACCACTTCTTGTAAAAGGGTGTGACAGCCTTGGGGATGGGCGGGAGCACCGCGTTCACCGTCACGGTGGCGTCCGGGGGGACCCGTAGGTCGGCGGAGAAGTCCACGTAGCCGGGCTTTTTCACGCGCACCCGGTGGGCCGAGGGGGCCCTCACCCTGATGGGCCCGGGCAGAGGCGTGAGCCCGCGCTTTTTGTCGTTGAGCAGCACGAGCGCCCCCCTGCGGTTGGACCTGATGCGGATGAAGCCGTAGCGGATGAAGTCCCGGCGGGGCATGAGCCGGCGGAGGAGCCCATCCAGCTTCGCTCGAGACAGCCTGGCGCCCACGGGGGCGGTGTGCCCCAGGCTCCGGAGCACGCGCCTGTCGCGCACCCGCACCCTGGAGATCTGGATGACCACGTCTCCCAGGCTGGACATGCCCACCAGGATGACCTCGGACACCCGCAGCCTCCTGCCGATGGCTCCCACGCAGCGGGGCTGGCCCTGGCACTCAGCCACGAACTTGTCCACCTGGTCGCCCAGCCTCTGTCGAGCGTCGGTGGGGCCCAGCACCCGCAGACCAGTGAGGTGTCTCAGGCGCTTGGCCATGCGGTCGGCGAACCCCGGGAAGGCGCTCACGCCCTGGCGGAACTCGAGCACGGCGATGGCCCGGCGGCGTGCATGCGCGGCGGAGCCGGCGCTCGCCACCGATGGAAGCAAGATGGCCGCGAAGAGGAGCTTTCTCATGGCACTCCGAACAGGGATGTGGCCCCGGTGGGCAAGAAGTCTCCCAGGTTGCAGCGAGGGCCCTCGAAGAGCTCCAGGTCCTCGCAGCAGTACACCGGGTCGAGCATCCGGTTGATCTCGGCCCAGCAGAGGCCGCGGTAGCGGCGGCGGATCTCCCCCGAGCCGGTGTCCAGGCCCACGTAGCTGAAGGAGTTGTACACCACCTCCGAGATGTTGGGGAGCTTGTCGGTGATCGGATTTGATCGGTAGTCTCCATAGTACTGGGCGTACACCAGGGCCGAGATCCTGCTGGAGCCGGGCGGCACCGAGAGGTGGTAGACGCTCACCAGGCGCGGGTTGGCCCGCAAGACCACCTTCGAGGAGCTGGAGTCGTCCCACCTGAGCACATACCCCTCCTGGAGGAATGGAGTGGCGATGACCTGGGTTGGGGTGGGGCTCTCCAGCTCCAGCTTGTAGATGACGATGCGCGCGGCGGTGGTGCCCACGTCCGCCGACTCGTCCCAGCTCCCGATCCAGAGGGTGCTCCCTGCGGCTATGAGGCTGCGGGGCACCTGAACGTTGGCGAGGGCCTGTGTCTGGTAGGTGTCCGTTTCGAAGGCGCTGATCTGCGCGGGGCAGGGGTCGGCCACGAAGATCCGGCTGTCATCTGGCCGGGAGGCGATGTCGGCCAGCCCCCGATCGAAGTTGGTGGTGTTGAGCAGGTTGCCCTCGGGCAGATCGATGACGCTCAGGCTGGACCGGGTGGTCGAGGTCTCGCAGGGCTCGTTGATGGCCAGCGGGTCCCTGAGGATGACGGCCAGGTCTTGTCCCTCGGGTGAGCGCACAAAGGCCGCCCGCCTGGGGGCCGCGAAGACGATGTCCCTGGTGGTGAGCACAGGGTCCGTCCCGCCGAGGAGCTGATCCATGTCTACCACCGTGATCCGAGAGGCGTCCGTGGCCGAGATGATGGCCCAGCGGCCGTCGTGGGAGACAGAGAGGTAGTCCGGGCTGTAGTTGAGGGGCACCCTGAAGGCCTCGCTGTGCTGCCCGGTGTTGAACACCAGCAGGTTGGATGAGGCGGGCTGCTCCCGGTCGCCGACAGCCGCCAGGACATAGCGACCGTCGGGCATTGTGGCCACCGCTGCGGCGGTCTGCCCGGGGCTGTTGAGCTCGATGGGCGAGACCACGTCGGCGGAGTGGGCCCGGGTGGTGTCGAAGACCAGCACCGCCTCGCCGCCGGCAATGTACGAGTACGGCTTGCGCAGGGGCAGGCTGATGAAGAGGTCCTCCCAGGCCGCCACGGAGAGAGGGCTCGCCTCGCCGAAGGCCAGCACCTGGTTCGTGTCGGAGTAGCCCACGAGGGTGAGCCGGCCGAAGCTGCCCACCGGCAGCTCGCCGATTCTCAGCTCTCGCTGGCCTGGAGTGAAGGGGACCGTGTTTATCTTTTGGACCAGACCATCCTCGTCGCTCACTATGAGGCTGAAGCTCTCCAGCCGCGGATCCGTCATGGGGTTGAGCTCATCCGTGGCGGGGAGCTCCAGCGAGATGGTGACGCTCCCCTTTGACTTGCATCCACCGCCAAGTGCTAGTAAAGACAATGCGCCGATGAGCAGGACCGGCAGCCGCCGGTGTCTGCGCGTCTCGCGGGGATCTTGGACCAGCAGTGGCCAGAGCATTGCGCTTGGAAACCTCCGGATGCTCCCTTTGAGGATCGAAGGACAGGAGCAGGTGAAAGATATCAGAGTTGCCCCACGGCTTCAATGTAGGGTCCATTGCGCCCGTTTCCGGGACTGAATTGAGTTCATTTCGCTTTGAAGCTAGTATGAAACATGGTGTCTGACAGCCCTGCCCAGCTCGACCCGTCCGGTGAGCACACGCAGCTCCCGTCGGTGTTCGGTCGGTACCTGCTGCTTCGGCGAATGAGCCGCGGGGGCATGGGGGAGATCTTTCTGGCCAAGTCGGGCGAGATCCAGGGCTTCGAAAAGCTATTTGTTATCAAGAAGATCCTGCCGCATCTTTCCACGAATGCCAGCTTCACGGAGCGGTTCGTGGACGAGGCCAAGATCTCCATAGCCCTCAACCACGCCAACATAGTCCCGGTCTTCGAGGTGGGAGTGGTGGGCTCGGACTACTTCCTGGCGCTGGAGTACGTGGAGGGGCGGGACCTGCGGCGGATCCTGAGCCGGTGCTACGAGTGCAACATCGCCGTGCCCCCGGACATAGCCCTGATGATCGCCAGGGAGATGGCCAACGGCCTCTCCTACGCCCACCGGCGCAAGGATGAGCACGGCAACGACCTGGAGCTGGTGCACTGCGACATCAGCCCGCCCAACGTGCTCATCTCCCTGGAGGGGGAGGTGCGCATCATCGACTTCGGCGTCTCCAGGTCGGCCAACCAGGTCTCCCGGGATGACCCCGGTGTGGGCTTTGGCAAGTTCGGCTACATGGCCCCGGAGCAGATCCTCAAGGGGCGCTCGCTGGATCGTCGCACAGACCTGTACGCGCTGGGGGTGGTGCTCTACGAGATGCTCGTGGGCGACCGGATGCTCATCTTCGGCGAGGACGAGGAGTACAAGGAGATCGCCCGGAAGGTGGTGATGGGCAAGGTGGAGCCCCCTTCGGCGCGGCGGCCTGAGCTGGGCACCGGCTTCGACGACCTGGTCATGAAGGCCGTGTCCAAGGAGCCCGAGGATAGGTTCCAGACAGCCAAGGATCTCAGGGACGCCATCCAGAAGCTGCTGCTCGAGGTCAACCCCACCGTGAGCTCGGACGACCTGGCAGAGTTTCTCCAGCTCCACTTCGAGGCAGAGCTCATCCAGGAGCGGGAGATGATTCGGGAGGTGAGGGCCACGGACCTGTCCGTGTACCAGCCCCTCATCGTGGAGGCCAAGGAGATGACGCGCTCCTACGCCATGACCGACATGTGGAGCGTCTCCACCGAGGCCTTCGGCGCGGTGGGGGAGCCCGTGGGCAGCGGGACGGATCCCCTCTCCACGGCGGTGCAGCCCGGTGGTCGGTCCGGCTGGCTGGCGCCGGTGGTGCTGGGAGCGGTGCTCCTGGCCGGGCTGGCGCTGGCGGTGCTCCTCTGGCCCAGGGGTGACCACACCCCGGCGGACAGCCGTGCCCAGGGGACGGCCCAGGTGGTCGAGGACGCCTCCGTGGACCGGGTGGATGAGACGTCCTTCGACGCGGCCATCCTCAAGCTGTCCCAGATGGACCGGCCCGCCATGGGGAGGCGCCCTCCCAGGCGCAGGAGGTCCCGCCCGCGACGGATGGTCAGGCGCTGGCCCCGGCGGGTGACCATGCGGCCGGTGATGACCCCCATGCGCCCGACCTCCCCCGACGGGGAGAAGATCAAGCGCCTTGTG
>JAJRWW010000350.1 GCA_024276595.1 Myxococcota bacterium | reverse complement strand
GCCGCCGCCTGCAACTCCACCGAGATCTGCGGAAACGGTGTCATCGACCTGGTCCGAGGCGAGCTGTGCGACGATGGAAACCTCCAGAGCCACGACGGCTGCTCCAGCGGCTGTACCCTGGAGATCCCTCGCTGGGTGAGGCTCGAGCCGGATCCCACGGCGCGGGGCAGCCACGCCATCGTCTACGACTCCATCCGGGGACGGCTGGTGATGTTCGGCGGCAGCGACGCGGACGGCTACCTGGGCGAGACCTGGGAGCACGACGGCACGGCCTGGATCCGCCGGCACCTGCCCATGGAGCCGCCCCCGAGACAGGGACACGCCATGGCCTTTGACTCCACGAGGGGCCAGGTGGTGCTCTTCGGTGGCAGAAGCGACGCGGGACGCCTGGGTGACACATGGGAGTACGACGGCACCAACTGGGTGGCGGCAACGCCGCCCTTGTCGCCCGATCCCCGTTTTGGTCACGCCATGGCCTTTGATCCCGACCGGGGGGTGATCGTCCTCTTCGGGGGCCATTCGGACATGGCCGACAACGGTGAAACCTGGGAGTACGACGGCGCCACCTGGACGCTCAGATCCCCGGTGTCGGCTCCCCCCGGCAGGAGCGGACATTCCATGGCGTGGAGCGAATCGTCAGGCCACGTGATGCTCTTCGGGGGCGGTGTCTCGAGCTATCCCTTTGGCAATGATACCTGGCGTTACGACGGCAGCTCGTGGCAGCAGCTCAACCTGCTGACAAAGCCTTCCCCCCGCCTGGGGCAGGCCATGACCTTTGACTCGGCGAGCTCTCGCCTACTGGTGTTCGGGGGCAAGGACGTAATGGGAAAGCAGCTCGAAGACACCTGGGCCCTCACCCCCCTCGGCTGGACGCAGCTCACCACCAGCAGCCAGCCGTCACCCCGAGAGGATGCGGCCATGGGCTACCACGCCGACGCAGGGTTTGCGGTGCTCTTCGGCGGCCTCGACGACAGCGGGGCAGCCCTCGGCGACACCTGGACCATCGCGGGCAGCTCCTGGGCGCCGGCGCCCCCCTCGGAGAGCCCAGGTCCGCGCTCCAGCTTTGCCACGGCCTACGATGACGTGCAGCAGCGGCTGCTGCTGTTCGGGGGCAGCGCGGGCAGCACGCTCTATGACGACACCTTCGCCTTTGACGGTGAGAGATGGACGCGGCTCGCCACCTCGGGGGCGCCCAGCCCGCGCGCAAACCACGCCATGGCCTTTGACTCCGGATCCGGGCTCTTGGTCCTCTTCGGTGGGTTCGGCGGCTTCAGCACGCCCATGGGAGACACCTGGACCTTCGACGGATCGACCTGGTCAGAGGTCAACCCCAGCACCGCTCCATCCGGCCGGAGCGGCCACGCCATGGTCTACGACCCCCTGAGGGACCTGGTGGTGCTATTTGGAGGTTACACCGGGGGCCCCTTCGGGGAATACCTTGACGAAACCTGGGAGTTCGACGGCTCCACTTGGACCCAGCGACTCCCCGTGGTCAGTCCTCCGGGCCGTAGCAACCACGAGATGATCTACGACTCCGAGCAGGGCCTCGTGCTCCTGCTCGCTGGGCTGAGCTCCTCCGGTGAGCTGGATGACATCTGGGCCTGGGACGGGGTCTCCTGGCAGGCCCTCGCCCCCTCTGCCGGGCCCACGGAGCGATCCGACCTCGCCGCGGCCTACAGCCCGCACTGGGACTCGACGCTCCTGTTCGGCGGATACAGCAGCTACTTTGGAGGTTCATTGGGGGACATGTGGGCTCTGCGCGCCACCACCTGGAGCCTGGTGACCACCCCCACCCCCAGACCCTCCAGCCGATCTGCAGCCTCCTTGACCTATCTCCTTTCCACGCGCCAGATGCTGCTCTTCGGCGGCGTCTCGAGCGCTGGCACCCAGCTAGAGGATACCTGGCTTTTTGGGTACACCAGCGACTGGCCGGACGAGCGGTGCGACAACAGCGTGGATGACGACGGCGACGGCCTGGGAGACTGCGCCGACCCCGACTGCGATGGCAGGGCCTGCGGTGCCGGTCTCACCTGCTCCGGCGGAGCCTGCCAGTAGCGATCACGGTCCCCCTCAGGGGCCTCCGCACATCTGCACCCCTTCGCCTCGCCTCCTGCCACAGGGACTCTTCTCCGGTGGATCCCGGGGAGGCATCCCTTGACGGGCTGACCAGGTGATCTTAGCTTTGCTGCCAGCTCGCAGCAAGATTCGCACAAAACCTGTTTTTCACATGGAAGGAGCAACCACCATGCCCAAGGCCCTGATCGCATACGTGAGCATAGACGGACACACCAAGCAGCTAGCCGAGTTCCTCGCCGAGGGGGTCAGGATGAAGGGGTTCGAGGTGGATGTGAAGAAGATCTCCGAGGTGAAAAGCCCCGAAGACATGCAGGGGTATGACGCCTTCCTCCTTGGATGTCCCACCTACCACAGGGACATGACCCAGAACATGAAGACTTTTCTTTTCTTGATGAAAAAAGCCGAGCTGGAGGGGAAGGTCGCCGGGGCCTTTGGCACCTACACCCACGACGGCAACGCCCCTCAGATCATCCTCGACACCATGGAGCACGTCTTCAAGATGAAGGTCACCACCCTCGGTGCCTTGAACCTCCTCGAGCACCTGCTGGACCAGCCGGACGGGATGAAGGCCGGGCACGACTACGCCAAGGCCGTTGTGGAGATGGTGGAGGCCTGACCCAGGGTGAGGGGTGCCGAGGCAGGGTGAGGGGTGCCGAGGAACCAGAATGCCCAACCACTGCTCTGGCGCCGGCAGCCAGGGCTCGGCGGCTCGGCGGCTCGGCGACAGGTGAACCAACGGGAGCCTGGTGCACCGTGCGTGGGCGCAGCTACAGCCGCTTCTTTGCGATGAGGATCAATGCCTCGATGTCCGCCACCGCCTGCATGGCGTGCTCGCGGATAGTGGTATCCCGCCAGAAGATGAACCTCTTGCGGATGGTC
>JAJRWW010000349.1 GCA_024276595.1 Myxococcota bacterium | reverse complement strand
GCCAACCCCTGGGCTCCCGGGTGAACCTGGGGATCGATGGCCGAGCAGTAGCCCACACCGCCATCGTCGTCAAAAGCCAGCTCTGTGGTGCCGTCAATGTCCAGGAGCATCACCTGGGTGTCGGTCTGGAGCCAGCTCGGCGCACCCGACACGTCCCAGGTCCCACCGCCCACGCTCCCCCCGGGGGGAACACTCACGGCGTAGTAGTCCACGTCACCGGGCACCGACCAGAGGGCGGCGATCTCGGCGCTTCCAGGCCAGAGGTTGTTGGCAAGTGCGTCCGAGGAAGAGTCATTGGGCTCCATCTCCTGGTCCATCTCCAGCAGACAGGCCGCATCGCATCCGTCTCCAGCGGTGGTGTTGCCGTCATCACACTGCTCCAGCCCCTCCGCGGTGGCGTCTCCACAGGTGGCGGCGAGGCACCCGGAGAAGTCGAGGTCGCAGAGCGCATCACAGCCCAGCGCTCCGCCCACATACCCGAAGCTCTCGCACTGAAATCCCCCCAGCTCGGTGCCGTCGCAGGCCTCCCTGCCCCTACGGAGCCCATCGCCGCAGACCACGTGGGAGACGGTGAAGTCGTAGTCCACGCCGCCACCGCCACGGTCCTCCAGCACGATGAAGTAGGCGCGCGTCTCGGGCGCAACGAAAGACGCGTCCCCGCCCTCCCAGATGTTCTCGGACACGAGACAGGGAGAGAGGTGGTCACAGCTCTCCATCACGCGAACATGGGCGAACATGCCGCCCAGCTCGGAGAAGTTTATCTCCTCCCCCGCGACCATCTGGACGGCCAGGTACACCTCCACCCCTTCGGCAACTGCGCAGGTGGGGTGGAAAAACGTGGCATCGTCTGCGTAATCGGCAGTCATGTCCGTGCCGTCCAGTGTGAATGGAAGAGACTCTATGAACATGGGGGAGTCACAGGTCTCTCCCGTGCCCTGGCCCATGCAGCCAGACTCATCGAAGGTGGCACAGTCTGCGGCGCAGGCGAGGGTGCCCCAGAGGTATCCGAGGCTGGAGCAGCTCTCACTGGCCAGGTCGCTCCCGTCGCACGCCTCCGGAGCCTGGATGGTGTTGTCCCCACAGAGGGAGCCGGTGCAGGCGCCAACGTCGAAGCTGGCACAGTCCGCAGCACAGAAGAGATCCCCTCCCACGTAGCCCAGGCTCACACAGCTCGTCCCGGCCAGGTCCTCCCCATCGCAGACCTCGTCCCCCTCGGCCTCCCCGTCACCGCACTGGGTGCAGAAGAAGGTCTCCAGCTCGCAGGTGGCGGTGCAAGAGATCTCCCCTCCGGAGAAGCCCTCGCTGGAGCAGGTGGCTCCGCCCAGGTCCTCCCCGTCGCACTGCTCACCCACATCCAAGACACCATCGCCGCAGGCCGGCGAGAGCACAGGATCCTCGTCACAAGCACCCCACCCCAGCACCGCCCCGAAAACCGAGCAAATCAGAATCACTCTGCGCAGCATGTGGGTCCTTTCTCCCTCCTGGCTCCCGAGCCGGGAGGTGCTCATTCCAGCGGGGCCAGGAGGCGATCCACCTCCACCCGCAGAGACCTGGGAGCACCCCCGCGCTCCAGCCCCAGGAGCCGCGAGTCTCCAGGGGAGCCCCTCAGTCGTAGCCTGACCTGGTCGAGGGTCAAGTCGAGGAGGCTCTCGCCGTCGATGGTGAGGAGCACATCCTCGGGAGCCACCCCAACGGCGCTGGCGTCGGAGGGCTCAAAGACCATGTCCACCACCACGGCCCCTTCGTCCCGTCGGACCTCTATCCCCACCCTGTCCCACTCTCTGGCGTCCACGTGGGAGAGATCCGGGTACGGGTACATCACGTAACGGCTCTCAGGACCGTGCACCGCCACGTAGAAGCGGCGATAGACGGGGAAGCCCAGAAAGCCGTCCACCTGCAGGCCCAGAGCGTCTAACACCTCCTTGAGGTGATACTCCTCCGGAACAACCACAGCCCAGGAGTCAGCCACGTCATACCCACCGAGAACCAGGCTCGGAAGGCGCACGATGGTCCCCGGATCCGATCCGTAGGAGGTGTGCCACCAGTATCCGCCTATCCCCCCATCCAGCACCGACTGGCTCACAAAAGACTCTGTCAGCAGAGTCACCCCAGAGCCCGTGTCGGCGATGAGCCGCGCCCTTCGACCGCCAATGTCCACCTCCACGATGGGTAGGAGCTGCTCCAGGGTGTACGGCACATCCACCCCGGCGATGGACGCAAAAGCGGGGGGAGGAAGGGTCGGGATGGGGCTGGCTGCCGTCACCTCCGAGGCCTGGTAGTCCAGACCAAAAAACATCTGGCCGACGAGATCCTGGCCAATGAGCCCCCACACCGGGACACCTATGTAGTCCTCTGCGACCGAGAGATCCGCGGTAAACACTGGAAAGTCCTCAAAGACAAGCCCATTACCAAAGTCCAGGGTCACAACCCCAACGCCGTTCACCACATCCCGAACCAGGCGCTCGTCCACAGCGGTGCCAAAAGCGCCCGTGTCCACCACCATGGAGAACAGCCCTGGCCGATCGTCCAGCCGCACCGGGAAAAGCATCTGCCCATCCAGGGGTGCCACAGCCTCCAAGGCAGGGGGGTAGTCGTAGGGCTGGGGCTCCGGGGTGTCACAGGCCAGGAGCCCGGCCGTCCACAGGAGGCAAAGCCCCAACGTCAACGCAGGGCACGGCCCAGGGCTCCGCGCTCCCGACCTCCGCGCCAGGGCACGGTCGGTCATGGGCTTCCGCATGTGCTCGAGCTCCTCAGCTACAGCAGGGCAGGTTGGCTGGCGTCTGAGAGCAGAAATCGGTGATGTCCCAGGGGTTTGTGAGCTGCACCTGGCCGTTGATGGTGTAGCTCCCGCCCTCGACCAGGGTCACATCCACCGGGTTGGTGACGGTGATGGCTCCCGCTGTGCCGATGGCCTTGAGGCACATGCTCGAGCCCCCCAGGTGCCGGATGAGGGCCACGGCGGCCTCCGGCGGGTTGATCCCGCCCACAGAGGCGTTCCACACGGAGCCGTCCGTGAAGCTCGTCTCCGGGTTGAAGTCGACCTTGACCGTCCACTCCGGGGAGAGCTGGGGCACCGCCGACATGCTGATCTGTGTAAACGAAATGGTTGTGCCGGAGTCGCGGGTTCCGTAGTACATCTTCTCCGGGTAGGAGGTGATATCCACGCCCTCATAGCTTCCGGTGACACAGTACTGCTGCACCAGGTCCGCGAAGTGGCTGGCCATGTAGAACTGGTCTCCCACCTGGGCCGCGTCCAGCACGTAGGGCACGTCGCAGCTCGCAAACACCAGCATGTCCGTCAAGGTCACCTCGCAGATCCCCGCGGCGCTGCAGGTCTCGTCCGGCTGGCAGGTGCCACAGGAGCCACCGCAGCCGTCGTCGCCGCACTCCTTGCCAGCGCAGTCGGGGGTGCAGGCAGAGCACTGGCCGTCCGTGCCACAGGTCTCGTCTGGCTGGCAGTCCCCACAGGAGCCGCCGCAGCCGTCGTCGCCGCACTCTCTGCCAGTGCAGTCGGGGGTGCACGCAAAGCACTGGCCGTCAGTTCCGCAGGCATCGCCGGCCTGGCAGTCCCCGCAGGAGCCGCCGCAGCCGTCGTCGCCGCACTCT
>JAJRWW010000348.1 GCA_024276595.1 Myxococcota bacterium | reverse complement strand
CGGGCGAACGGCCAAGCATGGCATACAGGAGCAAACGGAGAGTGCAGACCATGAAAAGAACGCTGATCTTGATGGGAGCCCTGGCACTTGTGGCAGGGACCTGGAGCTGTAAGAAAAAGCCTGCCGGCGAGCCCGGCACAGCCAAAGGGATGGCCGCGGACATGGGCGCCACGGGCATGGGCACCTCGGGCATGGGCGTCGCCAGCATGGGCGCCGCGGGCATGACAGTGGCCGGTGGCATGGGCGCTCCTGCTCCTCGGCCAGATCCTGCGGCAGCTCGCCCCCAGGGCGCCAGGGCTGGCGCGGTGGTTGTCACCGGGGGATTGAGCGACCCCGACGTCATCGCCCGCGCCATCGAGGAGTCCAAGAAGCCGCAGCTCGGCTCCAAGGGCTTCACCAGCGCCTCCGGCACCCCAAGGGAGCTTTGCACCGCCTTCATCGGCAAGCTGGTGAGCTGCAAGCACATGCCTCCCTTCGTCAAGGCACGACAGACCTCCATCTGCGTCACGACCGCCACCAAGAACAAGACCTTCCGCACCCGGCTGAGCTTCCTGCCCAAGCTGAGCTGCGGAACCTTGGGGCGCATCGTACGGATCCCCGTGCAGCTGGGCAATGCGGTCAAGTCGGGACAGGGCGTGGGCATCATCACCGACGCGATGCTCCAAAAGCTCGGCGAGGACATGATCGCCATGGCCGTGGCCAGGTATGGCAAGGACGAGACCAACACCAAGGTCGTGCAGAAGATATGCGACACCATCTCCGTGGTGCTGCAGAGGGCGGGAAAGGGCACCCACAAGCAGGTGTGCGTGGCCGCCAAGGCCCCATCCTTCAACGCCACCGCCCTGGGGGATCACATCCTGTTCCACAGCGCCGCGGTGCTCTCCCTGGAGAACCTCTCCATCGCGCAGATCGCCTTCGCCTCGGACCTGCGCAAGTACATGCGCTACCAGATCCTCCTGGCGGCTCACGTGCTGCTGCGCAAGCCCCTCAAGGACTGGCCGGTGCCTGGATGCAACAAGGGCGACATGGCCTGTCGGGCCACGAAGCTCAAGGACGTCAAGGTGCAGGCGAGACGGGACGGGCTCTTTTTGGCCATCTTGGGCCACGAGTTTGGACACAACCTCAACAACCACGCCCGGCGCAAGATCCTCCGAATGGAGGTGCTTCGGGTCAACGCGGCCCAGTACTCCAAGCTGACCCGGGGAAAGAAGGCCGCCTTCATCGACAAGCTGGGCTCCACCGCCCTGGGGCAGGCCGACGAGTACGAGTCGGACGAGACCTCCATCAGGATCTTGCAGAAGGTATGGAAGAACACCTCCGCCCAGTACAAGCAGTCCACAGGGGATGCGCTCATGGGGCCCCAGCCCATGGACATCGTCTACGTCGCGCTCTTCATGCAGGCCCTGACCGACGCCGCCAAGAGGCTCACCGGCAAGGCGCCCATGCCAGCGTTGCTCAGCAGCCATCCCGCCTCCCACGCCAGGGCCGACCGAGGCCTGCGGGTGATCATCGCCAACAAGTACGCCGGACACAAGCTGGCCAGGGCTGCCTACGACCTGCTGATTCTCCGGCGGAGAGGCTGAAGGGACCTCCATGCACCCTGCCATCGCCGGCCTCATCGCAATGGCCACCCTCTGCGCGGGAACCTGGCTCGGCTTCCTGATCCGTGCCAGGCGCTCCAGGGCTGAGGAGGATCGGCTAGCGGCGGAGCAGAGGTCATCTGTGCAGCTCTTTTTGCGCCGCAAGGTCGCCGAGACCGGAGTGGACATCGGCGACCAGAGCATGGGAAGCACCTGTCGAGATGTGCTGGCATCCAATGCCAGGATGGCCCGCGCCTTGCTGGATCATGAGCGTAGAACGATCGAGACGGGGGACACCCAGGAGCTGAGCCTCGCCTCCACCGTCAGGCTGCAGTCCACGGACGCTGGCCCGCGGCTGGCGGACACGCTCGATCAGCCTGCCCGGACAGCTTCCACCACGGGCGCCCTACCCCACCCTGGCGAGAAGGCCGAGACCCGCCGGAGAGACAAGCCGTAGCTTGGGCCTCCAGCCAGGTCCGTTCAGTGCAACACATGTCCCACCCGGGACCACCTGAAGGACTCGGGGCCCCAGGACCACCACACCACCATGGCGCGCCCCTTGACGTACTTGTAGGGAATGAAGCCCACCTCCCCCAGGTCGCGGCTGTCGGTGGAGTTCCTGCGGTTGTCACCCATCACGAAGATGTTGCCCTCAGGGACTCTGTAGGGGTCCACCACCTTGTCCGCCCGCTGGAAGCCAAACCCAACTGGCAGGGCTGTCTGCTGAAACTGCGCCACAGGGGGGTAGTCTCGCATCTGGCCAAAATGGGTGGGCACGTAGACCGTGGTGTAGGTGTTGCCGTCGAGGGTCTCGGTGAAACGCTGGCAGCCTTCAACCTTGTACCATGTGTTGTCCCGCTCGTTTCTGTCCATGTGAGAGCAGTCCCCGGGCACATACCTCCGCTGGACCTTCTTCCACGGCCCCTTGCCGCCACGTTGAAGGTGAATCACCTCGCCGATAACCTTGATTCGGTCGCCCCCCACGGCCACCACCCGCTTGATGAAGTCCTGGTCTGGCTTTTGGCGGTGGATGAAGACCACCACCTCGCCACGATGGGGTGAGCCCCAGGTCCAAAACCGCCGAGGCGGGTTGGTGGTGAAGGGCACCCGGAGCCCATAGGAGAACTTGTTGACGAAGATATGGTCGCCCACCTGCAGAGTAGGGATCATCGAACCGGAAGGGATCTTGAAGGGCTGCACCACGAAAAACCGCAGGATGATCGCCACGCCGGCGGCCATGCCGATGGCCTCGGTGTACTCCCTTATGGTGGACTTGCGCGCAAAGGACAGGTGGGCATCCACCAGCTCCTCCAAGAGGCCCAGCGCCTCGTCCAGGGCCGCGGGATCCCGCGGCCGGGCGCGCAGAGCAGCACGCACCTGCTCTGCCGCCTCCCCCACGCGAGCCACCACCTCGTGCCCCACCTTCTCTCGCCGGTACTTCCAGCGGAAAATGCGCCGAACCTCTTTCAGAAGATAGCGCGCCTCCCGGCGGCGCTTTCTGTCCTCGCGCCACTGGATGAACCGCTGGAGCAGCGATCCCTGCCCGCTGCCAGACGCGCGTCCCTCCCTGTCCGAGCCCTTCGGGGGGCGGCCACCAGCACCCTTCGGGGGCCGACCACCTCCACCAGCACCCTTCCCCCCTGAGACGACAGCGTCACCTGAGCCCTTTCGTCCACCTCTGTGGCTCCTGGGACCCTTGGAGGAGGGCGCCGCCCTGGTCTTTTTCTTGCCTCTGGCCATTGCTCGTGAAGGCTTACTCTCCGTCCTGGGGAGAGGCAAGGACTTTGTGTCCACGGGTGGCGATAAAGCTCCCCAAAGCTCCCCACCGCCTGCAGCGGGCACACCTTGGCCACCGCTGCGAGAGGCTGCCACCCGCGGGCCGCCGCCGCCAGGCGCACGTGGTGCGGCAAAAACAGTGTTGCATCTGCCATGAACCTGCTATATTTCAACGTCGGCGGGGATCGCTTCGCTGGTCAACTGTAGGAAATGATGTATCCTTTCTCTGATCCTGGGATCCCGCTGGAAGGACCGAGATGAAAGTAGCAAAAAACCTGGCCATGCTCGTAGCCCTCGTGCTCGCCGTGACAGGCTGCGACAGCAAGAAGAAAAAAAAGACCACCCCCGAGGCTGCCGCCCGTAGATCCAGCTCTGTGGTCGTCTCATCCAAGGGCGCCAAGCTGGCGAAGTGCAAGAAGACCCCGGAGACGCGCATCGTCACCCTGGATCTCAACCGGGACAAGAAGCGGGACCGCTGGATCCTCCTGGACGCTGCCAACAAGAAGGTCTGCCACGAGCTGGACACCGACTACGATGGCAAGCCAGATATCTCCATTCGCTACTTCGACGACGGCATCACTCATGCCGTCATCTGGTGGGATCTGGATCACGACGGGGTCTGGGACCAGGTCATGTACAACCGCCCCGATGGTACCAAGAAGCGCGTGGAGGTCCGCCCCTACCCCACCGTCAAGGGCGCCAAGGCCTCCAAGAAGTGGAAGCCACTCATCTGGAAGCACTACCGAAACATCAAGGGCAAGGGCACCGTCATAGAGCGCCTGGAGATGGACAAGGACCGAAACGGCTACAAGGACTACTGGGAGCGATACGAGGACGGCCAGCTCCGGGAGATCTCCTGGGCCAACCCCGGCGACACGGACGAGAAGCCCAAGCACTGGATCGAAGCCCCGGAGGAGGGCAAGGACAAGGGCTTCAACGCCAAGGATGAACCGACCAAGAGCAAGCCCAAGGACAAGAAAGCCAAGGCACGCAAGTAGCTCCCCGGCACCAGCTCCCCGGCACCCAACCCGCCTTGGCCCCAACCTGGCTCTGCTCCGGCCCCAACCTGGCTCCGCCCTGGCCCCAACCTGGCTCTGCTCCGGCCCCAACCTGGCTCCGCCCTGGCCCCGCCCTGGCCCCTACCTCACAGAGCCCCGCAATACCCCAAGGTGCCCCCCACCACCACCTCACAACCATACGTAACCCCCCACACTGTCTACACTTCCGGCCCGCACACCCCTCTTCACTGGGGTCTTGACAACCGCCTCCTGATTGGGTAAATGCCTCAAACCTCGGCGGCATAGCTCAGCTGGTTAGAGCATGCGGCTCATATCCGCAGTGTCCGGGGTTCAAGTCCCTGTGCCGCCACTTTGGGTGACTAACTTGCGTCGGTCGACCCTTCGCCCCATCCGAGAGATCGGTGGGGCTTTTTTGTGAGGGCACGTGGCATCAGCCCCGGGGACGGTGCTGCCCCGCTCGTGCCAGGTAGATCGCGTGGCGCCGTCCGCCCTTTCCGGCGCGCCTGCGCTCGGTGCGAAAGCCCGCCCGGTCCAGGCGTCTTTCGAAGGCGCGGTCGGGCTCCTCGGACCAGACTGCGAGCACCCCTCCTGGGGCGAGGGCCTCCCGCGCTCTGAGAAGGGCCTCGGGGCCGTAGAAGGGGTCATCCCTCCCCTGGGTGGCTTCGTGTGGTCCCTCGTACAGGTCCAGGACGATGGCGTCCAGCCGGGCGTGGGAGCTGGCGGCAGCCAAGATCAGGTCGGCCACGTCTGCCACGCGTACCTCCACCCGAGGATCGCTGAGAGCGGACCCGTTGAGATCTGCGGCGGGCCCGCGGCACCAGCGGACCACCGCGTGGTTGAGCTCCGCGACCGTGATTCGGGCGCCGGGCCCAAGACACTCGAGCGCCGCCTTGAGCGTGATGCCCAGGCCCAGCCCACCCAGAAGAATCCTTGGGGTGGGGTGGGCAGCGAGCGCTGCACAGGCCAGCTCCGCGAGGCGGATCTCGGAGCGGCTGGCCACGCCGTTCATGAGCACTCTGCCGTCGATGGTGATGAGCAGCTCCCGCTCACCTCGCCGCAGCAGGGTCATGGCTCCTTCATGGGTGTCCACCGTCTCGACTGTCTCCCAGGGACGTGTCATGGGGGGCAGTCTACCCCCCCCGACCTTCGAGCGGGGCTGTTTTTCGCCTGCTCTCCCGCTCCCAAGCCGAGCCGGCATTTCCATTGCTTGTAATCGGTTTCCACCTCAGATAGCATAAAGAGGCGAAAGATCCGTACATCTTGTCTGCCTGTTGCGAGGTAGGGCCGCCGCCGGGTCGGTGGCCATTGGAGGTTGCCATGCGTAGTGCTCTTTTTTCCATACACAGGGGGCTGCTGGTGCTGGGCGCCACCTGGCTGCTCGCCTGCGGACCCACTTATGGAAACGCGGGTGACGACGGTGGCGGCAGCTCCAATCAGAACGACAACTCCAACACCCTCTTGCAGGATGGTGGTGTTGGGCAGGACGGCTTCCTGTGGCCAGACTCGACACCGCCCGACGCAGGCCAGGCTTACCAGCTCGATGGCGCGGCGGCCACCGACGGTTGTCCTCCCGACATGAGCAACCCCTGCGGCAACCCGGTGCCACCTGGATGTGGCACAACGGAGATCTGCGGCAACGGTCTGGACGACAACTGCAATGGTGAGGTGGACGAGCTGTGCACATGTGCGCTGGGGGATGTGCAGCAGTGCTTTGTGGGTCCTCCGGGGCGGGTGGATCAGGGGGCATGCGTGCAGGGCACACAGACCTGTGAGGGCTCCAACGAGTTTGGACACTGGGGCCCATGTACCGGCGGTATCTGGCCTTCGGCAGAGATCTGTGACGACCTGGACAACGACTGCAACGGCTGCGCCGACGACGGGCTCTGCTGCAACCCGGTGATCTCCTGTCCGGGCCCGGGAGATATTCAGCCGGGTCAGCCCTTTACCACCTACCAGCTCGACGGAACCCAGTGGTACACGGGGACCGCCACGAGCTGGAGCTGGGAGGTGGTGGGCGGTCCCTGCGACGATGTCTTCATCGCCTCGGGCAACTCGCCCAGCTTCACTCTCAACGGGGCGAACACCGCCACACCGACCATCGAGTTCACCCTCTCTGGCGACTACACTGTGACCATGACCGTGGTGACTCCCAGCGGCACCTACACCTGTACCTTTGTAATTCACATCATCGGCCCCGGGCTGCGGGTGGAGCTGTGCTGGGAGGGCACCGGCAGCAGGGACATAGACCTGCACCTGCTGCGCGATGACTTTGGCGCGAGCTGGTGCGATGACACCTACGACTGCTACTACATGAACTGCAAGGCGGGCTCTGGCGACGGATTCAGGCCTGACTGGGGCTACTCCACGAGCAACATCTCAGAGTGCATCGGGACTCCAGAGGGCTCCACCTGGAACCTCCTGCACGGCCACTGTGACAACCCGCGGCTGGACGTGGACAACATCTCCACCGCCGGGATCCCGGAGAACATCAACGTGGACTCCCCGAGCAACGGCGACGTCTTTCGAGTCATGGTCCACTACTACAGTGGAAGCGGTACCGAGCATCCTCTGGTGAACATCTACTGTGACGGCTACCGGGTGGGCACCTACGGTCAGCTCCCCAACCAGGTCACCGGGTTCAACAGCTCCGGCGGGTACGGCTGTCAGGGCAACACCTGGAGGGTGGTGGATGTGGAGACCCTGGTGAGTGGGGGCGTCACCACCTGCAACCTCACGGCCCTTCACCCGCCGGGCCAGACGAGCGGCTACGACGTGCGCAACAACGACACCTCCTATTAGTCCAGTGGACAGCTCACCT
>JAJRWW010000347.1 GCA_024276595.1 Myxococcota bacterium | reverse complement strand
GTGGCCTTTGCCCTCGCATTGGCCCTGGCTCTCTTCTTGGCCAGGTGCTGGCGGTAGCTGGGGCCTTTGATATCTATGCGGATGGAGCTCATGGCCAGCCGGTCCAGGATCGCCGCTGCCAGGGTTGCATCCCCCAGGTAGCGACCCCATTGGCTGAGCATTATGTTGGAGGTCAAGCCTGTGGAGCGCTTCAGGTGCCGGCTGTCGAGCAGGTTGAAGAGCATGTGCGCAGCGGTGGGCTCGTCCGGGCGTTTCTTGAGCTGGCCCAGGCCAATGTCATCGATGACGAGGAAGTCCGGTCGGCACCAGCGCCTGAGGCGCTTGGTGTAGGTGTCGTCGGCCAGGCCGGCGTAGAGGTCATCTACCAGGTCGACGGCGCGGGCGTAGCGCACCATGCGTTCCTGTTGGCATGCTCTGAGGGCCAGCGCCTTGAGCAGGTGGCTCTTTCCCGTGCCGCTCTCTCCGGTGAAGAGCAGGTCCTCGGGCGAATGCCCACCCAACGGAACTGCCTAATCAGAAAACCAACCAAAGTCGGTCACTTACAGCTTATCTGATCGGCATTGAGTTTAGCACCGGAGTGGCGGAGGGAACAAGCTGCCCATGTGAGCGTGTGAGCGAGCGATCAGGGAGCTGCCCGACCTCGCTACTCGCTGTCACCGTCGTCGCCGTCACCGTCACCGTCGCCATCGTCGTCACCGTCGCCGTGGTCATCGCCGTCCTTGGCCTCGCGGGCACCTTCACCGGCCTCGGCCGGATGCTGCTCCAGGTAGAACCTCTGGTCCAGCCGGAGGTAGCGATGAAACCAACCCACCTTGACGAGGACCCGCGCCTGAGCTCGCACAAAGGTATAGCCGAGCCTGGCGAGCCGCTCTCTCCAGCAGGACACTCGAGCGCCCGCCTCGAGCGGCGGGGGCGCAGTGGAGGGCACCTTTCGGATCTTCTGGGGCTGGCCGCGAATGCGCGCCACCCGGTTGTCGATTCGCCTGTCCTGCACGTCCTGGATCCTGCGGTGAAAGCAGGCCATGTTCAGGCGCGTGCGCCACATGGCGGGGAGAGCGCTGGCCTCTTCGAGGGTGAGGGGCACCATGGTCACGGTGACGTCGGAGCCCGAGACGCGCCCGCCCCGCGCTCGGATGGCTGCGACTGTCTTGCCGATAAGCTCCTGCGCGGTAACCCTCGTGGTGCCCCGATGACGGTGGATCTTGTCCAGGGCGCTCGAGAGGCTGTGGACACGATCCAGCAGCCGATAGTAGCTCCAGCCCGAGTAGCTCCCAAGCGCCAACAGTACCAGGAGCACGAGGGTGACCAGGCCACCGACCCGGGACAGGCCGGCGGCGAGCCGAAGGGGTTTGGGTCCAGGTCTGAGCGGCCGCATGGCAAGCCATGAGACCACCTCCGAGCACGGTCCGCAAGGCTTTCGAAGCCCATCCCGGCTGCCAAAGCGCAGGTCGCCCCGGACAAGAAGGGCGCCAGGGGCACAGGCCAGGCTCCCCCTTCCTCTGCCCCAGGGTGATCGAGCTCTAGCGCCGGGGCAGGAGAGCGGGCACGATGGGGACGCGGGCGCGGCGCTGGGCGGGACGCGGAGGAGCAGCAGGGCCTGGAGGCCCAATCGTTCGTTCAGAACGACCGGGTGATCTACAAGGCGCTGCTACGCTGCGATCCCTGCGGTCGCATCGAGACGAGAACGGTGCGCCCGTGCCGCGACCTGGCATGGCTCACGACTTCAGAGATCACGACCTCAGACAAGGGGCTTTGCGCATTCAGGGTCTGCATGTTATTTAGCTCGACCTTGGCCCTGGACATGGGCCTCGGAGGCAGCGGGAGTGACGTATCTCAGACGCTCTGGCGCGGTTGGCGCGGTTGGCGCGGTTGGCGCGGTTGGCTCCATTGGCTCCATTGGCTCCATTGTCACTCTGCTTCTCGGGGTCGTGGGTACCGCCGGGTCGGGACCGGGCTGCTCCTCCCCACGGTGGGAGCCTGCTTCGGGCTCTGCCGCCCGCCGGGCTACCTCCGGGCAGCCGCGGACCGGGGCTCCAGGGGAGCAGATCCGCGAGCGCCTGCTCCCCTGGGGCTCCGGCGCGGGAGAGGTGGGGGGCGACCCGGGGGGTGACGAGCACATGGCCACGGGCCCCAGCGCCGTGGCCGTGGGGCCCCGCGGAAGGGCTTATGTGCTCGACAGAGTGAACGGCCGGGTGCTGCGGCTGTGGGAGCGGGCGGTGGAGGTGGTGGCCCAGGTGCCAGCTCATGCCGAGGGCCTGGCTGTGGGTTCTGACAGCCCCGCCGGAGCCGGACCCGGAGCTCCCCCGGTGCTCGTGGCCGCCTGGAGCCCGCTTCGGGCCCGGGTGTGGCTCAGCTCGGCGGGAAAGGACGCCGGCAACCTGGCCGTGCCGCGTGCGCTGCGGCTGGCCCGTGGCATCTCCCTCGCCGCATCCCGCCAGGTGCTCGTCCACAACGCACACCAGGAGACATTCCGGCTGGGGAGCCCCTCTACCCTCCACAGCCTCGCCGCTGTGCTGCACTCCCGGCGCGAGGGGGCCATCCTGCTCTCCGACTCCACGGGAGTGCAGGTGCGCAGGCGACCGGCGGACGGCCGGGCTGAGCTGCTGTTGGTGGAGCAGGCCGAGCGAGCTCGGATCCTCCGGCGGATCACCCTCCAGGACGTGGTGATGGGGGCGCGCCTGGTGGGCTCCTTCGCCGGAGGGGTCTGCCTGCGCCTGGAGAAGGCTGCCCCCTCGGCAGAGCCCCGGCGCAAGGTCCTGGTCAGGCGGGAGGCCCTGTGCGTGCGCCTCGCTGATGGAGCAGCGCTCCTCAGGCAGGCGCTGCCCGCCCCGGGGGCGTACCTGCCGCGAGCCGAGCTCGCCGCAGGCGGAGAGCCCGCGCGCCTGGCCTGGATACACCCCACCGCCGAGGGCCTGGTGGTCCGCTGGAGAGCCATCCCGCGGGCCGCGCCCATGGAGGAGGTGAGCCCATGAGACGCCCAGCGAGCGCACCCACACGGAGGCTCCTAACCGGTGCCACCGCGCTCTGGATTGTTGCCCTGCTGTGTGCCACCACCACGAGCGCCCAGGGGATAACCCGGGACGAGGTCATGGTGCGGGCCAAGGCCTTCGCGTACCACCCCTGGCGGTGCAGCACCGCCAACCTCACCGCGAGCTGTGACGCTGGATACCAGTCGGTGTACGTGGTGGGGGACTTCATGGGGCTGCCCTACGACTGGGGAGGCTACATGACTCTCTTTGAGTTCGATCAGCAGATCGCCCAGGGCAACGGTGCCGGCTCATACCCCTCCGACGGCATCCTGAGCTGCACCTCCGGCCTGGACTGCTCGGGCTTCGTGTCCCAGTGCTGGGACGCCGCCCACAACACCACGTCCAGCATGTCCAGCATCGCTAGCCCTATCCTCCAGGCGGACCTGCTCGCTGGAGACGCCCTCAACACACCCGGATACCACGTGGTGCTCTTCTCCCGCCTCCTGGCCAGCGGGGAGCCCCTCTTCTTCGAGGCGGTGGGCTACAACACGCACATCAACACCACCGGGGGCTGGTCCTACCTGTCGGGCTACGACCCCATCCGCTACGACGGGATCACCGGGACCACCGCTGGCAACCCCATGGGCACCCCGGAGAACCCCATCATCATCAGCTCATTTCCCTACAGCGACTCCCGTGACACCAGCATGTCCGCCTCCGACGTGCTCGATGGCTGCGGCCAGGCGCCCTCCACCAGCGAGGCTGGCCCCGAGTACGTCTACCAGGTCACCCTCACCCAGCCCGGGCTCCTTACCGTGGCGGTCTCCGACGACGTCGGAGTGGACATAGACGTGCACCTGTACACATCCATGAACACCTCCGACTGCCTGGCGCGGCACGACTCCAGCTTCACCCAGGCTGTGGACTGCGGCACCTACTACGTGGTGGCCGACACCTTCGTGGGCAGCCAGGCCTACCCGGGCGCCTACCAGCTCACCGTGGACTTTTCCCCCTCCGGTGGGAGCTGCGGCAGCGGGCCGCCCACCTACGACTTCGAGGGCGGCCTGGGCGACGAGTGCGCCTACTCGGGCAACCCCGACCTGCCCTTTTGCAACGAGAACCTGGGGTCCGAGGTGTGCATCTACTCCAGCAGCCCGCCCACCTCCTTCTGCTCCAGGGCCTGTGCCGGGATCGCCGATTGCGCCGCCTTCCCAGGGGGCTGCTGCGAGGACATCGGCTCGGGCGAGCACTACTGTCTCCCGGCGGGTCTGTGCCAACAGCCGGCCGACCCCGACGCTGGCGTGGGAGATGGGGGCGCCGGGGACCTGGACGCGAGCCCCCCTGACCCCGACGGCGGGTGGCCCATCTCCGACGGTAGCTCACCCGACGGCCGCCCCGCCTCAGACGGAGGCCTGCCGCCCACAGGAGACAACCCGGGGTGCGGGTGCAGCCCCGCCGGGTCCAGCGATCCAGCCTCTGGCGGCGCGTCTCCCCATGGCTCGCTTCCGCCGCTGCTGCTCGTCGGGCTCTGGGTCGTCCTTCGCCGACGGCAGGCCTAGCCGAGCCTGGGCTCGCGGATGATGACCGCCGAGATCCAGATACGTGGAGCCCGGGAGCACAACCTCTGCGACCTGTACCTTTCCCTCCCCGCCCGACGGCTGATCGCCATAACCGGCGTGTCCGGCTCGGGCAAGTCATCCCTCGCCTTCGACACCGTCTTCAGGGAGGGACAGCGGCGCTTCTTGCGCTCCTTCTCGGCCCACGCCAGGCAGTACCTGGGTCGGCTGGAGCGCGCGAAGGTGGAGTCCATCACGGGCCTGGGACCTGCCCTGTGCCTGGAGCAGCGCCCTCCGGGGGCGAGCCCGCGCTCCACCGTGGGAACCCTCTCGGGCATAGGCGACCACCTGAGGCTACTCTTTGCCAGGGTCGGGATCGCCCCCTGCCCCGCCTGCGGCGCTGCGGTGGATGGCCTCGCCCACGCCGCGGGAGGCCGGCGCACCTGCCCTGCCTGCGGCCACGACCACCCTGCGCCCGACTCGTCGCTGCTCTCCTTCAACATCCCCGCCGGGGCCTGCCCGGCCTGCAAGGGCCTGGGCGTCGAGGACTGGGTGGACCCGGCGCTGCTGGTGGCAGACCCCACCAGGAGCCTCCGCCAGGGGGCTCTGGTGCCCACCACCCCTTCGGGATACATCGTCTACTCGCAGGTCACCATGGACGTGCTGGACCAGGTGTGCAGGGCTCACGGCTTCGACGTGGACACCCCCTGGCAGGAGCTCTCCACCGAGCAGCGGCGCGTGGTCTTCTTTGGCTCCAGCAGAGTGGAGGTGCCCTTTGGCAAGCACCCGCTCCAGTCGCGCCTGAGGTGGAGCGGCATCACCGCCAGGCCCAGGGAGATGGGGCATTACAGGGGCATCGTCCCCACCATCGAGGAGATCGTCAGGCGCGACCGCAACAGGAACGCCATGCGATTCGCCCGCTCCAGACCGTGCACGCAATGCGGCGGGGCGCGCCTCCGACCCGAGGCCCTGGCGATCACCTTCCGCGGGAGATCCATCGCCGACCTGTCCGCCCTGACCGTGGAGGAGCTTCGCCGGGCTCTGCAGATGGATCCGCCGGAGCGGGCAGGGCCCGTGGCTTCCCCGATCCTGGAGCGCGTGGGCACCAGCCTTGCGCTGCTTTCGGAGCTGGGCCTGGATCACCTCTCCCTGGACAGGCCCACCGACAGCCTCTCCGGCGGAGAGGCGCAGCGGGTGCGCCTGGCCACCCTCGCAGGTGGCGGCCTGGGGGGCCTGGTCTACGTGATGGACGAGCCCTCCGCCGGGCTCCACGGCAAGGACATTCGCAAGCTCCAGCGGGTCCTGGCGCGGCTGCGCGAGCGGGGCAACACGGTGCTCGTGGTGGAGCACGACCTGGGCCTGGTGGCGAGCGCGGACTGGCTGGTGGACATCGGGCCAGGGCCAGGATCCTCCGGGGGGAGGCTGCTGTTTGCTGGCCCGCCCGCAGAGCTGGCCGACCCAGAGCGCGTCCCCCCCGGCGCCAAAGCCAGCGTCACCCGCGGGTTTCTGATCGGGGAGCGCCGACTGAGGGAGCGGAGCACAGAGCCGCGCCCCGGACAGGGCCTGCTCGTGGTTCGGGGAGCTCGCAAAAACAACCTCCGGTCCGTGGACGCAACATTTCGCCTGGGCGCCTTGAACCTGGTCACCGGCGTGAGCGGCAGCGGCAAGTCCAGCCTCGTGATGCAGGTGCTGGCCGAGGGCCTGCGACGCCACTTGGGGAGCGGGAGCAGGGCACCAGAGGACCACGACGCCATCGAGGGAGCTCAGGCGCTGGACAAGATCGTGTGCATCGACCAGGCCCCCATCGGGCGCACCCCCCGCTCCAACCCGGCCACCTACACCGGCCTCTTCGACCGGATCAGGGCTCTGCTGGCAGCAACCCATGAGGCCAGGGAGCTCGGCTTTGGCAAGGGGCGCTTCTCCTTCAACAACAGGAGCGGACGTTGTGAGGCCTGTCAGGGAGCAGGGGTGCAGACCATTGGGATGCACTTCCTGGGGGATGTCGCCATACGCTGCGAGGAGTGCGGCGGGAGGCGCTTTGACCCGCAGACCCTCCAGGTCAAGCTCCATGACCACAACGTGGCAGAGCTTTTGGACCTGAGCGTCCACCAGGCCCTGGAGCTCTTCTCGCATGACCCGGCCCTGGCGCGCAAGCTCCGGGCCCTGTCGGACCTGGGGCTCGGGTACCTGGCCCTGGGCCAGCCCTCCACCACCCTCTCCGGCGGGGAGGCCCAGCGGGTGAAGCTGGCAACAGAGCTTGCTCGGCCCTCGAGAGGCAGAACCATCTACCTGCTGGATGAGCCATCCACCGGGCTGCACGACCAGGACCTGGTGTTTCTCCTGGCGGCCCTGGACGAGCTGGTGGAGGCGGGCAACACCGTGGTCGCCATCGAGCATCACCTTGGCCTCATTGGCTGCGCTGACTGGGTCGTGGACCTGGGACCTGGGGGCGGCGCCCGGGGAGGCTGCGTCGTGGCCCAGTGCACACCGCGAGAGCTGATGGATGTCCCCGCCTCGGCCACGGGCCAGATGCTCCTGGAGGGAGGCCTGCTGGGAGAGCCGGCTCCTGCGGAGCTCCCTGCGGCTGGCCACCTGGAGCCCATCCGACTGCGAGGCGTCCGCACCCACAACCTCCAGTCGGTGGACGTCACCATCCCCTCGGGGCGCCTCACCGTGATAACTGGGGTGAGCGGAAGTGGAAAGTCCTCCCTCGCCTTCGACACCCTCCACGCCGAGGGGCAGCGCCGCCTGGCAGAGGTGCTCTCCCCCTTCGCCAGGAGGTTCATGGAGCAGCTCCCCCGGCCCCTGCTGGACGAGGCCTCGGGCCTCACTCCAACCGTGGGGATCTCCCGCCAGACCCTGGCGCCCAACCCCCGCTCCACCGTCTCCACCCTCCTGGAGCTATACGACCTGTACCGGCTGATCTATGCGCGCGCGGGGACTCCCCACTGCCCGGGCTGCGGTGAGCAGCTCACCAGCGACACCTGCGCTGCCTGCGGCGAGCGGGTGCAGCTCCCCCTCTCCGCCGCGCATTTCTCTTTCAACCACCACAGCGGCTCCTGCCCCGCCTGCCGCGGCCTCGGGCTGGTGAAGCGGGCGGACCCGGACAAGCTGGTCACCGATCCGAGGCTGCCCCTCACCGGCGGCGCCCTGGACGGCAGCAAGACCGGGCGCCACTACGGCGAGCCCCACGGGCAGTATGTGGCCATCCTCCGAGAGGTGGGGCAGGCCCTGGGGCACGACTTCGACCTCCCCTATGGAGATCTCCCGCCAGAGGCTCAGCGAGTGGCCATGCGAGGCACCGGGGAGAAGGTCTACCATGTGGTCTGGCGATACGACCGCAAGGGGCGAAGGGGGGAGCACCGCTTCGAAAGAACCTGGCCGGGCTTCTTGACGCTCGTGGATGCCGAGTATGATCGCAAGCACGCCGACCGCCGCGGAGAGGCCATGGAGGCGGTGCTCTCCGAGGGCGCCTGCGAGACATGCAAAGGAGAGCGGCTCCAGCCCGCCGCCAGAAGCGTCCGCTTCGCCGGCAAGACCATCGGGGAGCTGTGTGAGCTCACAACGGACGAGGCGCTGAGCTTCTTCTCCCGCCTGGACGGAGGCGGTGACGTGCGGCCCGCGCCCCTCTCCCCGCGCCTGGCCGCCATTACCGCGGACGCCCGCAAAGGGGTTGGCCGCATCCTGTCGGTCCTCTCGGATCTGGGCCTGGGCTATGTCACCGCCGCCCGGCGGGCCAGCTCCCTCTCCGGGGGGGAGGCCCGCCGTCTGCAGATGGCGGCGGTGCTCGGCTCGGGCCTGCGCGGGATCACCTATGTGCTGGACGAGCCCACCATCGGCCTGCACCCCAGCGACACACGGGGGCTCTTGCGGATCCTCCAAAGGCTGCGCGACCTTGGCAACACCGTGGTCCTGGTGGAGCACGATCTGGAGGTCATCCGCAACGCTGACCTGGTCGTCGAGCTGGGTCCGGGCGCTGGCTCCAGGGGCGGGAAGGTCGTGGCCGCCGGGACCGTGGCCTCTCTGGCACGCTCGATCACCCCCACCGGTCGAGCCCTGGCGGCAGAGGCCAGGCTGGGGAGCGCGCCAGGGGAGAGGCGGCCCCTCCTTGGGGGGCTCAGCATTCGGGGCGCCAGGGCCAACAACCTGCTCGGGCTCGACCTGGACATTCCATCTGGGGGCCTGGTGGCCATCTGTGGGGTCTCGGGGAGCGGCAAGAGCACCCTGGTAGACGATGTGATCTGGGCCAGCGCCGTCGCCGGGCGGCCCGTGGCCTGTGACTCCTTGCAGGGGCTCTGCGCCTTCGACCGAGTCGCGCGAGTGGATCCTTCGCCACTGGGCCAGTCCCCCTCCAGCAACCCTGCCACCTACTCGGGGCTCTTCGACCGGATCAGGGCGCTCTTCGCAGCCACCGATGCCGCCCAGGAGGCTGGGTTCACAAAGGGGCGCTTCTCTTTCCTGGGAAAGGCCGGGCGCTGCCCCCGCTGCCGGGGCCATGGCAGCCTGCGCGTTCCCATGGGGTTTCTGGCCGACGTGTGGGTCACCTGCGACCAGTGCGAGGGCGCCCGCTACAACCCCGAGACTCTCGCCGTGCGCTGGCGAGACCACTCCATCGCCGATGTGCTCGACCTCACCATGAGCGAGGCTGCAGCCCTCTTCGCCCAGGACCGACGCCTGGCCGCGGGCCTGGGCCTCTTCGAGGATGTGGGGCTGGGGTATCTCAGGCTGGGGCAGCCGGCAACCACCCTCTCTGGGGGGGAGTCCAAGCGCGTAAAGCTGGTCACAGAGCTGCTTGGCGCCAGGCCAGCCAGGAGGGGGAGGGCTGCCAGAAGGGAGGAGAAGGCGAAAAGCGAGGAGGCCACGGCGAACCCGCGCAGAGCCGGCAAGACCCTATACCTGCTCGACGAGCCCACCACAGGCCTGGCGGAGGAGGATGTGACCACCCTGCTGCGCCTGCTCTCTGGGCTCTGTGACGCGGGCCACACGATCCTGGTGGTGGAGCACAACCTCCAGGTGCTCCGCTCTGCCGACTGGATCATCGATCTCGGCCCCGGAGCCGGACCGGACGGGGGCCGCCTGGTGGCCCAGGGGACACCCGAGCGCGTGGCCGCGGTGCCAGCCTCGGCCACCGGCAGAGAGCTGTGAATGACCAGGACCTATCCGCTCGAGGTGTTGATGGAGCAGCGCAGGCGAGCGCTGGAGGAGGCGAGGATCGATCTGGCTCACCGCATGGAGGAGCGCTCCCTGGCCCAAGAGGCCGTCATGGCGGCCGACTCTCGGCTCCGCCAGGCCCGGGCGCACCTGTGGGATCGGCGCTCGAGCTCCAGCGCCCTTGCCGGCGCCGTGCAGGTGCAAGACATCAACCTCGAGCGGGCCTACCTGGAGCGGCTGGCCGCCGTGGTGAGAGAGCGACAGGAGGCGCGCGACGCCGCGGCGACCCGGCTGGAGCAGGCCGACTCGGCCGAGAGGGAGGCGCGCGACGCCGCGCTCGTGGCCCGGCGCGAGCTGGAGGTGCTGGAGCGGGACCGGGAGCGCTTCAGGGAACGGGAGCGCAGGGCACGGGCACGAAGAGAGACAGAAGCCGCGGATGAGCTGGCAGCGGCGCGACACCCCCGAACGCCCAGGAGGGGCCGGCGCGACGACGCTGGATCTTGAGCACCACGGCCTAGCACGTGGCGCACGAGGTGGATGACCGGTCGGCACCGCTCGACAACCGGGGGGCTAGGCCCGGGCTCGCGGCAGGAGCGCGAGGCGCACCCCTTGGGCGCAGCGCTCCTTTACTTGGCGCCGCGTATGAAGGCGCTGATGTCGTCGATGACCTGCTTCTCCACGTGACCCACGATCTTCATGTAGTCCATGGGCATGGCCATCTGCTTCTTGAGGTCGATGAAGGTATGCCCGAGGTGGGGGTAGTGCCGGAGGGTGGCGTTGCGCTTGCCCCGGAGTGCCCTCTTCCAGGCCGCAAAGTCGTCCTTGAACGTGACCTGATAGTCGGCCTCGCCCTGCAAGACCAGCATCGGCATCTGGAGGCCTGCGGCGACCTTGCCCGGGTCATAGCCCCGCAGATCCAGCCAGAAGCTCGCCGGGATACCCAAGGGTAGCTGGGCCGCCGGGGTCTTGGGGCTCAGCTTGGGATCCTTTACCAGGGCAAGGCCCTTCTTGTAGGCTGGGATGAGCTTCTTCGCGGCCGCGGCCTGGCTTCCCCCCGCCCCGGCGATGTACTCGAGCTGGGCCAGCCCCAGGTCAGCCAGGGACCGGGTGGGCCCAGCCAACAGGATGAGCCCGGCCAGCTTGGGGTCGCGCTTGCCCGCTCTGGGGGCCATCATGGCGCCCTGGCTGTGCCCGAGATAGAAGACCCGCCCGGGCTGCACCAGGGCGTTCTTCCGGAGCAACGCCACCGCGG
Source organism: Myxococcota bacterium (assembly GCA_024276595.1). Lineage (GTDB taxonomy): Bacteria > Myxococcota_A > Polyangia > HGW-17 > JAJRWW01 > JAJRWW01. Next base: position 1,155 of record JAJRWW010000347.1, on the reverse strand, counting down.
CCAGGGCGTCATTGGTGGTCTCCGTGTCCACGGTGATCTTGCCCTTGTCGAGCATCTTCTTGGCCCAAAGCGGGTGCGCCTTGGTGACCTTGTCGTAGCGCAGCACCACGATGCCCTGGGCTGCCAGGCCCCAGGCGATGTCCTTGAAGATCTTGTTCGGGCCGATGGTCTCGTCTCGATCCTGGGGGCCAGAGCCATGCACCAGCACCACAGCCGGGTAGCGCTTCCCGCCCCGGGCCGCGGGTACGGTCAAGAGCCCGGGCAGGGCCAAGGGCCCCTCTCCCACCGTTACGGAGATCTCGCGCACCTGGCTCGCCTGGGCGTAGGGCGGCGGCTTCCAGGCCACATCCTTGCCCTTGACCGGCTTGAAATGAATGCCGGACATCTGGCCTTTCTTGTCAAAGGCCATCACCATGTCCAGGGAGCTCCGGGCAAAGGTCAGTCGCGCGAACACTGCGCGGGTACCCTGCTTCACAGAGCTCTTGCGCAGTCGAAATGACTGGTACGCTCCCACCTGGACCTGGATCCCCTCCCACATCTGCTTGAGCTTGCCCGCGGGCAGGGCGGCCTTGACCGAAGGGGCGAAGCGCGCGGCGACCTCTGCGTAGCGCTCGGCCGCGAGCTCGGCCAGGATCGCCTTGACCTTGGCCCTTGCGTCCGCCTCGGAGATCACGGGGGCCTCGCCCGCGTGGGGAGCTGCGGCCCGGGCCATGGGGCCACCCATGGCAACGCTCGCTCCCGTGCCGCTCTTGTCCCTGCTCTTGGGTGACTCTTTACATCCGGGCACACCCAGGATGCAGGCGCCCGCCACCACGCCCATGGCCGCCAGCACGCCTCGCCAGAGGCTCGTCACGCTTGTCATGTCAGACGTCCTTTCCTTGTTTCGGACGCGGCGAGCTACAGGCCATCACACCGCCATGGATCCGATGAAGACCGTGACGATCACCACGTCGTTGATGTTGGGACAGACAGGATCTTACTGACCTTTGGCCCTTGGATCAAGCATTGCGTCCCCAGCGCTGACGCACGTTCTGGGAACCCAAGGTTTCTCGGGGCCATGTGATCGAGGCTGATTTTTTTTGTCGCACAAAGGGGTAGACAGGAAGCCGCCGATCTGCCAGCATGAAGATGCGTCAATGTATCTGCGGACCGCTG
>JAJRWW010000027.1 GCA_024276595.1 Myxococcota bacterium | reverse complement strand
GGTGCTGGCCATGCTGCCGCTGGCGATGGGCATTGGCGAGGGGGCGGAGACCTGGGCGCCCATGGCCAGGGCGGTCATTGGAGGGCTGATCTCCTCCATGCTCCTGACGCTGGTGGTGGTGCCAGCCTGGTACGTGATCATTGCTGGCTCCCGGGCCAGGTTCCGGGAGGGGCGGGGGGGATCGGCGGGTGGCACCGCCGCGGTGGTGGCCCCAGAGGGTGGAGCTGACCCGGCCCCGGAGCTCGCCCCCGGAGGGTGAGACGGCTCCAATATAGGGGGGTTTCGTCGCGGCCAGCACTTTCCTATAATGCCCTCGGTGGCCATCATCCGGGCTGGTCCCACGAACGGCCCCGGTGATCCCGGGCAAGCGAGGGCAATGGCGCGAACCAAGAGACACACCAAGAGCGGGCCTGGTGCCACGGTGGACGGGCTGCAGGAGGTGCGCGCCTACTCCCCGGAGGTGGTGGGGGCGACCCTGACCCTGCTGACCGGCGGAGAGGCGGGGCGCTTCTTCACGGTGGATGCTGGCGGTGCCACCCTCGGCAGGGGAGATGAGGTGGACATCGGCTTCGAGGACGAGACGGTCTCGCGGCTGCACGCCACCCTCACCAAGGAGGGCGATGGGTTCGTGCTCACCGACCTGGACAGTCGCAACGGGACCTACCTGGACGGCCTGGCGGTGCGCGGCGCCATGGCTCTCCCCCGGCGCTGCAGGATCCAGCTCGGTTCCCGGGTGATGTTGGAGTACAACGTGCTGGACGAGCTGGGCATGGAGGCTGTGGAGAAGCTCAGCAAGGCCCTCTTGCTGGATCCGCTCACCGGCGCGGGCAACAGGCTGCAGCTAGAGCAGCGCCTGGCAGAGGAGACAAGCTACGCCCGGAGGCACGGCCAGCCCCTTGGGCTGCTGCTCATGGACCTGGACCATTTCAAGCGGGTCAACGACCGCTATGGGCACCTGGTGGGCGACAGGGTGCTGGCCAACGTGGGGCGTGCCTTGGTGGAGTCCTGTCGCACCGAGGACGCGGTCTTCCGCTACGGCGGGGAGGAGTTCTGCGTCCTGGTGCGGGGGCTGACTGCCGAGGCCCTGGTGCAGATGGCCGAGCGCATCAGGCGGGTGGTGGCCGGCCTGTCGGTGGAGGTGGAGGACGGGCTGGTGAGCGTCACCATCTCCGTGGGCGTGGCGATCCTGGACCTGGAGTCAAAGCCGGACGCAGAGGAGATCCTGCTCCAGGCGGACCGGGCCCTCTACCGGGCCAAGACCCTGGGCCGGGACAGGGTGGAGCAGTTCTCACCCCCGTAGGTGCTCGCAAGGTCACCGAGAAAGCAGGTCCCAGGCCAGCAGGACGACGCCAGCGGGCCAGCCCAGAACCACCAGCCCCTCGCAGACCCACAGCATCACTGGCCCGCCGGGCAGGGCACAGCCCCACAGGCTCAATCCAGAGCCCACCAGCAGGGCTGCCACAGGGGTCAGCCCCACCCCCAGCACGACCGGTCTGGGGAGCCGGCTCCGGCTCAGACCGAGGAGCAGCAGAAAGAGCACCGCCCCCACGGCGAAGAGGTGAACGTGCAAGTGGCGCAGGCGCCCGTAGGGATCGTGGGAGCGGGGGCCAGGTGGCTGTGCTAGGGCCAGGGCGTCCCCATAGGTGAGCAGGCGGACTCCCCCCTTTGGGCTGGCTCCGTGACAGGTCTGGCACCGGCGGGCCAGGATCCAAGATGGCTCGCCGAAGTAGGCGTCCATGCGCGCCCCGTGACGGATCCAGCGCACCAGGGCCCGTCGCTCCCGCCTGTCGGGGATGTGGTCGGCCATGGTGGTGTGGATGGCGCGCTCCAGCGCCGGCGCACAGGCGCGCAGGCGGCAGGCGTCCGGGGAGAGGGAGAAGAGCAGGCCCCCACCCGAGCGGGCTGCGTGGAGGTGCAGCGACACCACCCAGCCAAGCAGGAGCACAGCCAGGCCGGCACCGAGCGCGATCCTGGAGAGCAGGTCTGTGCGGGGAAGCTCGTGGCGGGCCATGATGGCCAGTGGTACCACATTCTCCACGGGGTTCAATCTGGAGGGAGTGGACCTTCGGAGAGGGAGGCGTCGGCCGGGGCCGAGGAGAGGAAGAGTGGCTCTCCTGCTCGAGGTCGCTCTCAGGGGCGAGGGGCAGTGGGCGAGGGGCTGTGCCAGGTCAGTCCAGGCGCTCCCGGGTGGCCTCCACGAGGCTCCTGTGAGGGCGACCGAGCTCGGTCAGGACCTCCTCCGCCGCAGAGACTCCCCTGTAGACCGCCTCCTCGTAGAGGGGGAGCGTCCCTGCGTCGTTGGCTGCGAAGTGGATGTGGCCAAGGGGGCGGCAGAGCGCCTCCCGGACCCCGCCCCACAAAAGCCCCGGAGCCGGGCGCACCATGCCATGCCCCCAGCGCCAGACGTCCATGCGCTGGATGCTGGGTCGCACGTCGGGCATGATGTGCTCCAGCTCATTGGTGATGAGGCGCGCCCAGGTGGCCCAGGGAAGCTCCAGCAGGTCTCTGCGCATGACCCGCCTCCTTTCACCGGAGAAGCTGGCGTAGAAGGTGATGAGGAAGGGATCGTCCGAGTCCTTCCCCGGGGAGGCGAAATGCTGTCCGTTGACAAAGCCGAGGGACCAGGAGCCGTGGAGGAGGTTGTCCCAGGCCAGGGACCTGGCGTCGTGCTCGGGGCACTGGGAGAGCATGATGTTGGCCACGAGCCATGGGGTGTACTCGAGGTCCTGGTGCTCCATGCGGCCGGCCTGGACGAGCTCCGGGATGATCGTGTCCAGCCGGAGCTTGGGAGCGGCGAAGATGCACGCCCGGGCCCTGTGTACCCGGGGGCGATTCGTGCGCTGGTCCAGCTCCAGGACGCGGACCTCCTGGCCCACGTTGCCCACCGTGGCCACCAGCGCGCCCGTTCGGATGGCCCCGGCCGGCAGGAGAGCTGCCAGCCGGCGCGCGAGGAACATGTTGCCCTCGGGCCAGGCGATGGCCCTGATGTGAGATGGGCGGGTGCCGGGCACGTGGTGCTCCCCCCCGGTGCCGGCCCAAAAAAGAGTGCCCACGTAGGCGGAGATCTCTGAGGCGACGCAGCCGTACTCGTCGGTGAGGCGGCAGTCCACGTAGCCCCTGAGCAGCTTCGACGTGAACCCCTCCCCGTCCAGGTACTCGGCCATGGTGATTCCGTCCAGGCGCCGCACCTCCTCGGCCGGGCTGGCGTAGGCCACGGGGAGCTGGAAGGCCGGCCTGCCCTGGGGGTCCCGCCAGCGGGACCAGCGGTACATGTGGCGTCTGAAGGCGCGCATCTGGACCAGGTCCTCGTGGGTCGCCAGGGCCCAGGGGTAGAACCCCACGCTGCTGGACTGGCCATGGTAGATGTTCGCCTCTGGCTTGTGGATCCGGTAGCGGGGCTCGACTATGGGGTGGCCGTCGGAGGTGAAGTCCGTGATCACCCCCAGGTCGGAGAGCAGGTGCATTATCACGGGAGAGTCGGGGTCTGGCAGGCCAATGTAGTGAGCTCCCCAGGGGCACGGGGCTCCCATCATGTGCCCCCCGCGGGAGACCCCTCCGATGTCGTCGGCCCGTTCCAGCACCAGCAGGTCCTCCACGCCCGCCTTGTGCAGTGCCCAGGCGGCGCTGAGGCCGGACATGCCGGCGCCTATGATCAGCACATCCCTCAGAGGAGAGTCGGGCTCGGTGACCTCCAGGGGAGGCAGGACTGGTCGGCCCGCGACCCGCAGGTGACACGCCGTGGGGTCCTCGCCGCGAATGGACCCCGCGAAGCGTACCGGCTGCTGCATCATGCCAGGATCCGGCGAGCAGCCCAGCGACGAGCTCACGGCGCCTGCCGTGGGACCTGCGGCGAGCAGCCGGAGAAAATCTCTGCGGTTAATGGGCACCTTCACCCGGTATTGGCGCCAGGGCGCCACCGCACCAGGGTCGGTCTTTCCCTGCCCCACGTCAAGGGCGGTTGCTTCCGCCGGAGCCGTGACGTATTCTCTCATCTTGCCACGGTGCATTCCTCGCGGAGAGGCGAGGTGGGCCCCGTGGCTCCACCGGCGCCTGGCGGGGACCGGGCAGATACGGAGGTGAACGAATGAAGAGGCTGGCCCTTGTGGGCGTGGTCGCCACCTGCTGTGGGATCCTGGGCGCCCTGTTGACCCCGTCGGCCGACGCCCAGAACCCCGGCCCTCGGGTAGCCGCGAGCGTGTGCGCCGGAGGTCCGTCGGACATGGTTTGCGTCTCCGCGGGGACCTTCAAGATGGGCTCCAACATCGGAGACGCCGACGAGCTGCCAGTGCACTCGGTCACCTTGAGCGAGTTCCTCATTGACCGCTACGAGGTGAGCTTTGGCCAGTACATGCAATGTGTCCAGGCGGGGAAATGTGGCATGCCGCGCTACTACCCGCCCCTGTCGCAGCGCAGGGTGGTGAGCTCCAAGGTAATCTCCAAGCTCCCCCGCAAGGGCGGCGGCAAGGGGAGCTCGTCGCCAGAGTCCGCCTCCGCGTCCGCTGTGGAGAAGGTGCCCAAGATCAAGGTCTCCACCATCCTCGTGGACAAGCGGCTCCCGGCCGCGGGCATCACCTGGACCGACGCCAACAGCTACTGCGCCTTCAAGGGTCGCCACCTCCCCACGGAGGCCCAGTGGGAGTACGCCGCTCGCGGCCCGAAGGGTAACTACTGGGCCTGGGGTGGCTCGCCTCCGACCTGTGATCGCGTCAACAGCTCCAAGTGCGGCAAGCGGCCCAAGCCGGTCAAGAGCCTGAGCAAAGGAGCCAGCCCCTTCGGGGCGCTGAACATGACCGGGAACGCCTGGGAGTGGGTGCATGACTGGTACGACGCCAAGTACTACTCCATCTCCATGGGTGCCTCCGACCCCATGGGCCCCACCAACCTCCTGGACCCCGTGACCGGTCACCCCAGGTACCGCTACCGGGTGCTCAGGGGAGGATCCTGGAGCGGTATCCCCGCCGAGCTGCGCGCCCCTTACCGCTACCGGCTCTTGCCCAGCATGTATGCCAACGACATCGGCTTCCGCTGTGCCAAGTCTGCCACGGCGCCGACAACCTCGCGACCCACCCCTCCTCTTCGGCTGGCCGGGGTTGCCAGGGCGCTCCTGCCCAGGTGAGAGAGCGGGCCTAGCTCCCCATGCCGTCACAGGTGGTGATCCGCCTGCTGCTTTGGGCTGTGGCCCTCAACGCGGGGCTCATGCTCGTGATGCTCTGGTGGCGAGGGCTCCGGGGACGCTACGGCTATGCAGCTTTGCTGGCCCTGGATGCGGCGGTGGCAGGGTACCTGTTGGCCGTCGGGCAGAGCCAGCACGCCCTGGCGGTGGTGGTCATCGGCGTCTTCATGTTCCTGGTGGTGGTGCCAGTGGGTCTTGGCTGGGTGACCAACCTGGCGGTGAGGCGCGGCCGCCTGGACCTGGCCGAGCGTCTCACCGGGCTGCGGGAGCTCCTGCAGCCTGGGGCCGGGGTGGGCAGGGACCGGGAGCTGCTGCGGATAGTCCGGCAGATCCAGACCCAGGACACGGACGAGATCCTGTCACAGCTCGCCGAGCGGGCTGCCCATGAGGAGGATCCCGAGCTGCAGGGGCTGCTCCATGAGCAGGTCATGACTCTGCTGGTGCTGCAGCGGCGCTGGGACGACTGCCTCGAGTACGCCACCGAGCACATCACTCCGCACCTGGTGGCGGCCAGGCCCAGGCTGGGGGCGGCCCTCATCAGGGTGCATGGCGAGGTGGGGGACTTGGACGCGGTGGTCCGCACCATGTACCTCGTGGAGGGGGGCACAGGAGCCAGGGCGCCCGACAGCGGAGATGTCCTGCTGCACTGCCGGGTGATGGTGCTGGCTTTCTGCGGCCAGTGGGAGGTCTTGGATCGACTCCTGGGCGAAGGATCCAGGACGGCCATGGAGCCCAAGATACGTCACTTCTGGAGGGGGGTTGCCCTTCAGCAGGCCGGGCACGGGAGCCGGGCCGCAGAGCAGTACCGGCTGGCCCTTGAGAGGCTCTCCCCAAGAGACGTCCGCGCCAGGGAGACCATCGAGGGTCGCCTGGCCGGGCTGGCGCGAGGGTGCGCCCCGGTGTACCCGTCAGATCCAGACCAGGCCGAGAGGCTGCTGGCCGCCCTGGGAGAGCGGCTGGAGCAGGCGCTGACCCGGCCCCGCCTGCGAGCAGGCTCCTGGCGGAGCACGCCGGCCACGGTGGGCCTGGCCGTGTTGAACGTCGTGATCTTCGGCGCCATGGAGCTGCTCGGCAGGGGCGCAAGCGACAGCGCCACCCTCATCCGGGCAGGGGCCAGCCTCACTCAGGCCGTCAATGCCGGCGAGTACTGGCGCCTGGGCACTGCGATGTTCCTGCACGCCACGTGGCTCCATCTCGCCGTGAACGTGTTCATGCTGTGGTTTCTGGGTCGCTTCTACGAGCAGCTCGTGGGTGGGGTGCGTTTTTGCGTGGTCTACGTGGGGGCGGGGGTTGCGGGCAACCTGGCCTCGCACCTGTGGCGCACCGGCCCCGTGTCCGTGGGGGCCTCCAGCTCCATCTTTGGCATCCTGGGTGGCGCGCTGGTGGTGCTGCTCCTGTCGCGGGGTCGGGTCCCAGAGTCCTGGCGGCGCTCCATGGTCTTCGTGCTGGTGCTGGTGATAGTCCTGAACTTCCTTCCCGGTCTGGACGTGAAGGTGATCGACAACTACGCCCACCTGGGCGGCCTGTTCGGAGGCGCGGTGCTATCAGCTCTTCTCTTTCACGTCCAGGGTCGGGCCGGGCGCTGGCTGGTCGCCACGGCCGGACTGGCTTGTGTGGTGGGGCTCGGCTACTGCGCGTGGGGGCTCGCCACCTCGGACCTCGACGGCCTGGCCTGGGCGAGGAGCCGCCAGGGCTCGGTCCAGGTGAGCCACCCCGCTTCCTGGGTCCTGGCGCCAGGTGGAGGGCCACGGAAGATCGAGCTGTTCGACCTCCTGGGCCGGGACCAGGTGGTGATCCTCCGGGTCGGGCCGGCCGCCTTCTCCACCGTGGAGAAGCTCCTGCGTGCCCGCCAGGGAGGGCTGGATGCGCAGGCGAATCTCAGTGGCGCGACCCCCGCCAGGCCTCTCCCACCCGGTCTGTTGCCCCGTGGTTGGGCCGGGTTTCGGAGGAGCCGGCGCGGGGGTCGGTACACGGAGGTCCGGGCCTTCGGCCTGCTGGGCCCTGCCGGGAGGAGGGAGGAGTGGCAGGCGCTCCTTTTCGCCGAGGGGAGCGGAGCTCATGCCCTGGAGGTCTTCTCGCGCATGCTGCGGTCGCTCCGGCTTT
>JAJRWW010000346.1 GCA_024276595.1 Myxococcota bacterium | reverse complement strand
CCTCAAGCAGCTCTTGTACATGCACACCGGCTCCGATCCGGTCTACGAGGTGGTGGACGACGGCCTCAGACAGCAGACGAACCCGGTCACCGGCCTGCCCATGCCCGTGGCACATTTTGTGGGCTTTGACTCCAAGATCACCGTGGTTGGAGCCGCTCCCAACCCGCTGGACAACCAGGTGGTCATCGCCTACCAGGACGCCTCCACCCACGAGATCCTGCTGGCCAAGCGAGATCCCTCGGCCCCATCCGACCCCTGGACCGTCACGTCTCTCATCGGCGGTGAGCCGGCGGTGTGGAACTCTTCCTTGGGGCGCTTCGAGGACGCCAACGGGAACCCCTGGGAGGGAGCCTTCGGGTTCTACCTGGGCATGGCCGACGACTCCACCACCGCCTACCTCTCCTGCTTCGCCATCAATGAGTGGGCCGAGTCGGACCTGTTCGGAAACCCGCCGCTCAACTACTGGGTACAGATCTTCGCCGTCACCCTCAGCGAGGGCTGAGACGCGCTCCAGCCGGTCTCCCCATCCACATGCATGGTGCTGTCTGCCCGGCCGCCCGGGCGCGAGGCTCCAAGATGACCAACGACGAGTTCAAGAAGGTGGTGGCAGCGGGGATCCCCGATGAGCTGCCGAGCATGCCGCCAGAGGACGACAGCGTGGACCACGCCCCGCCCCGGCCGCAGGTGCTGACCCCTGCCGAGCGTCGCCTGGCCGTGGCGAACGCGCTCAGGTACTTTCCCCGGCGTCACCACGAGGTGCTGGCGCCGGAGTTCGCCCAGGAGCTGGCCAGAGACGGCCGGATCTACATGCGGCGGTTTCGGCCCACCTACAGGATGTTTGCCCGGCCCCTGGATGCCTACCCGGCGCGCTGCAGGCAGGCGGCGGCCATCCAGGTGATGATCCAAAACAACCTGGACCCGGAGGTGGCCCAGCACCCGCACGAGCTGGTGACCTATGGTGGAAACGGCACCGTGTTTCAGAACTGGGCCCAGTACCTGCTCACCATGCGGTACCTGGCCGAGATGACAGACCACCAGACCCTGCCCCTGTACTCCGGTCACCCGCTGGGGCTGTTTCCCTCCAGCCCGGACGCGCCCCGGCTGGTGGTCACCAACGGCATGGTGGTGCCCAACTACTCCAGCCCCCAGGACTACGACCGCCTGGCGGCCCTCGGGGTGACCTCCTACGGGCAGATGACCGCGGGCAGCTTCATGTACATTGGGCCCCAGGGCATCGTGCACGGCACGACCATCACGCTGCTGGGGGCCGGGAGGGCCTTCCTGGGCCTGGCCCAGGAGCAGGACCTCGCCGGGAGGACCTTTGTCACATCGGGCCTGGGGGGCATGAGCGGCGCCCAGGGCAAGGCGGCGGTGATCACCGGCGCATCCTCGGTGATCGCCGAGATAAACCCCCTGGCCGCCCGCAAGCGGCGGGACCAGGGTTGGGTCACTGACCTGACCGACGACCTGGACGAGGTGCTCCGCCGGCTGGAGGAGAGCCGCAGGGCGGCCGAGCCCATGGCCCTGGCCTACGTGGGCAACGTGGTGGACCTGTGGGAGCGGCTGGCAGGGGCGGGGGTACCCGTGGACCTGGGCTCGGACCAGACCTCCCTGCACATCCCCCACACGGGCGGCTACTACCCGGTGGGCCTCACCCTGGAGCAGTCCCGGGAGATGATGAGGCGGGATCCCGATGGGTTCAAGGAGCGGGTGTCGGAGTCCCTGCGGCGCCACGCCGACGCCATCAACACCCTGGCGGATGGGGGCATGGCCTTTTGGGACTACGGCAACGCCTTCTTGCTGGAGGCCTCCAGGGCCGGGGCGGCGGTCTCGGGAGACCGCCCCTCTGGATTTCGCTACGCATCCTACGTGGAGAGCATCATGGGCCCCCTGTGCTTCGACCACGGCTTCGGGCCCTTCCGCTGGGTGTGCACCAGTGGGGACCCTGCGGACCTGGCGGAGACGGACCGGCTGGCAGGGGATGTGCTGGAGGAGCTGGCCGGCAGGGCTCCTGGCGAGATCCGCGGGCAGCTCACCGACAACCTGCGCTGGATCCGACACGCGGCCGATGCGCAGCTCGTGGTGGGCTCCCAGGCGCGCATTCTGTACGCCAACGAGGAGGGGCGGATTGCCATCGCCCGGGCCTTCAACGACGCCATCGCCGCCGGCAGGGTGCGCGGGCCCGTGGTGCTGGGGAGGGACCACCACGACGTGAGCGGCACCGACTCGCCCTACCGGGAGACGGCCAACATCCATGACGGCTCTGCCCTGTGCGCCGACATGTCGGTGCACAACGTCATCGGCGACGCCTTCCGGGGGGCCACCTGGGTGAGCCTGCACAACGGGGGCGGCGTGGGCTGGGGGGAGGTGGTAAACGGCGGCTTCGGGCTGGTGCTCGACGGCACCCAGGAGGCCGCCCGCCGCATGGAGGCCATGCTCTTTTGGGACGTCAACAACGGGATTGCCCGGCGGGCCTGGGCCCGCAACCCCGGCGCGGTGAGCACCGCCCGAGCGGTGATGGAGCGCGTGCCCGGTATCCGGGTGACCCTGCCGGCGGAGCTGGATGAGGAGCTGGTGACCAATGCCCTGGACCTGGCCTTCTCCGGGTCCTGAGTGGCCCCGGTGGATCCTGGCCCGAGCAGAGCAGTCTCCCCGTCCCTCGATTAGTCATTCCTAACTTATTTCGCGGCTTTTCGCCTATTTCGCTAATATTTCAACCGATTTCACCGCCAAAATACCCTTGACACCCTG
>JAJRWW010000345.1 GCA_024276595.1 Myxococcota bacterium | reverse complement strand
GGCTCACGGAGAGTGGGAGCGGGGCGCGTCTTCGTCGCCGTCCTTTGCATGGTCGTCGTCCTTTGCTTCGTCGCTCCTAGCTTGCTCTGTTGCCCGAGGAGCCCCTATCTCCTGCTCCTCGGCTCGAGGAATGTGTGCTCTGGGTCCTCTTGCCCTGATCGCAGCCAGGCGGGGCGCTGCCCGGTTCGCCTGGGCGTTGCTCCAGCCCGACAGAGCAGCCCTGGCAATCCCCGCCGCAAGCGCCCTGGCCATCAGCGCCAAGGGTTCGGCGGGCGGAGCGATACCAGCGGATCCCCACGAAGATGGCCGCTGCGGCAACAATGACTATGGTAATGGCAAGCTCCATGGGTGCTCACAGCAGCAGGCTGCCCACCTGATAGACCAGTAGGGAGATGATGTAGGCGATGAGGGTCAGGCCGAAGAACTGCAGCAGGGCCCATTTCCACGTCCCAGACTCCCTGCGAGTGATGGCCACTGTGGCCATGCAGGGCGTGGCGATGAGCAGAAACAGGATCAGGGAGATCCCCACCAGGGGCGAGTAGTCCCGGGCAAGGGTGGCCTTGAGGCTCATGGACTGCTCGTTCACCTCGCCGAGGGAGTAGACGATCCCCATCTGGGAGACGAACACCTCCTTGGCGGCAAAGGCGCCCACCAGGGAGGTGCCGATCTTCCAGTCGAAGCCCAGGGGGCGGATGAAGGGCTCCATGGCCCTCCCCACGTGCCCGGCGACGGAGCCGCGGAGGGCCTCTGCGCGGCGCATGTTCTCCGCCTCGGCCGGGCTGATCACCAGCGTCCCCTTCGGGGCGGAGGCCCTTGCCGCTGCCAGGGCCGCGGCCTCGCGCGCAGCCCTCTTCTTGGGCGAGGAGGCCTCGGGGTGCCTCACCTGGATCACTCGAACCTTGCCGGCCTTGATGCGCTCATCCACCTCGTAGGAGGAGGGCTTGGGATAGGAGGTGGCGAACCACAGAAGGAGGCTCACCGCCAGGATGATCGTCCCGGCCTTGCGGGCGTAGACCCAGGAGCGCTCCAGCATCTTGGTCATGGTGCCGCGCAGGGTCGGGAGGCGATAGGGAGGGAGCTCCATCACGAATGGGGCCTCCTCCCCCTTGAGCAGAGAGCGCCTGAGGAGCCGGGCCAGCACGAGGGCCAGCAGGATGCCAAAGGCGTACACGAACCACAGCACGGGTGCTCGCCAGGGGGGCGAGAAGAAGGCCGGGATGAGCAGCATCCAGATGGGGAGGCGTGCGCCGCAGGACATGAGCGGGAGCACCAGCATGGTGGTCAGGCGGTCTCGCTCGTTCTCCAGGATTCGGGTGGACATGATGCCGGGTATGGAGCAGCCAAAGCCCGACATCATGGGCAAGAAGCTCTTTCCGTGGAGCCCGAAGCGGTGCATCACGCTGTCGACCAGGAAGGCTGCGCGGGCCATGTAGCCGGTGTCCTCCAGGAAGGCCAGACCCAGGAAGAGCAGGAGGATGTTGGGGAGAAACACGAGCACGCCGCCCACGCCAGCGATGACGCCATCCACCAGGAGAGAGCGCAGCGGCGAGTGGGAGCCCACAGGCCAAAAGCTCGCCACCCACTGCCCCAGCGCCTTGAAGCCGGCCTCGATCCAGGCCATGGGGATCTCGCCGATGGTAAAGGTGAGCCAAAAGACGCTGAACATTGCCAGGAGGAAAAAGGGGATCCCGAGCACCCGGTTGGTGAGGACGCGATCGATCTTGTCCGAGAGGGCGCGGGCGTCCTCCCGAGAGGCGCTTCGGGTCACCTCCTTGAGCAGGCCGTCGACGAAGCCGAAGTAGCGCTCCGAGACAAACAGGGCGATGTCCAGCCCTGTGTCCGCCTCCAGCCTCTGGCGCTGCCGTCGTGCCTCCTCAATTGCCCGCTCACCGGGCTCCCCGGCAGCTCGCACCCGATCCACAAAGAGGCTGTCGGCCATCAACAGCTTGACCGCCGTCCAGGCGCGACCAGGCTCGTCCTGGTCGGCTCCATCGAGGGCGGCGGTCACCGCAGCCAGGGCAGCATCGAGCTGCTCTCCCAGCACCAGGCGGCTCGAGGTGATGTGACGTGCTGCCGCGCTGGCGATGGCCTCCTTCAGCCGCGCCATTCCCTCTGCCCGGTGACCCACGGTCTCCACAACCGGGAACCCCAGCAGGGCCTGCATCTGCTCCAGGTCCAGGCGCTGCCCCGCCCGCCTGGCCTCGTCGGCCATGTTCAGCACCAGCACCGGGTTTGCGCCCAACTGCATGATCTGAGCCAGGAATATGAGGCTCCGCTCGAGGGTCGTGGAGTCCACCACCACCACGGTAACATCCGGGCGGTTGGAGATGAGCTCGTCCTGGGCCACCCGCTCCTCCTGGGAGAAGGAGCTGAGGCTGTAGGTGCCAGGGAGATCCAGCAGCACATGGCGCCGCCCCTCGTGATCGTAGTGCCCCTGGCGCTTCTCAACGGTCACGCCGGAGTAGTTCGCCACGTTCTGATGGGCGCCGGTCAGGCCGTTGAAGATGGATGTCTTCCCGGCGTTTGGCTGGCCCGCCAGGGCCACACGAATGGGTTTGGGTTTCGACGGCATTGGCCTCTGTTGGTGGAGAGTAGCTGCTGCCTGGCGTTGCCGCTGTCCTGGCTCGCCCCGGATCAATGGGTGTCGGAGATGAGCACGGCCTTGGCCTCCGACATTCGCAGGGAGATCTGGTATCCCCGCAGCCTGATCCAGATGGGGTCCCCTGCAGGCGCGACCCGCTCGATGCGCACCACGGCGTCAGGCAGCACCCCCATGTCCAGGAGCCGCTGGCGGATGGCGCCGGTGGTGTTGATCTGCCGCACCACCCCCGACTGCCCCGGTTGCAGGTCAGCAAGGCTCCTGGCGGCCGCCCTCCTCTTGGGAGTGCCCCCCCGATGCGCGCAGTCGCTGGGGCAGCTCCTGAGCTCGGCGTTGATCCTGGAGCAGCCGTGAAATCGCTTGAGAAAATCGCTGCCCGTGTCCGGGCAGGAGCGCATGAACTCGAAAAAGCGCACCATGCGGTCCATGGCCTCGTCCGAGATGTGGTGCTCCATGGCACAGGCGTCCGCCTCGGCGACCTCCGGCGATATCTGGAGCACCTCCGAGAGGAAGGAGGTGAGGATCTGGTGCCTGGAGAGGACTCGCCGGGCAGCCTCCTCCCCCGCCGGGGTGAGGCCTATGTACTCCCTTCGCTCGTAGGTAATCAGCCCCAGGTCGGCCAGCTTCTTCATGGCCGGGGTCACGGAGCCAGCCTTGACCTTGCGCGCCCGGGCTATGTCCCGCACGCGGGCGACCTTGTGGTCGCGGATGACCTCGTAGATGGTCTCCAGGTAGTCCTCCAGGGAGGCCGTGAGGTCTGGTGCTGCTGCCGCTGCGTTCATCTGTGGTCCTCCTGCTGTTAGAGGTAGCTAACAACAGGAGGATGGGCTGTCAAGGAAAAAGGCACCTGAAAAAGTGAGCCCGCCCAGCGGCCCCTGCAACACGACCACAAGGCGCCTGGGCGTGGGCGAGGCGGAGGGGATCCCCGCCACCAGGCGGAGTGGGTCAAGTGCATGCGATCCGTCACGCGAATTTCCAAGTCCTGGGCATTCCCTCCGTCCATGTTACTCTCCCATCGACGCGAGACGACAAGCTGGGCCGAGAGATCCGTCATGGCTGAACATCCCCTCTGTATACTTGCGGCAAGAGGAGCCCCACGAGGAGCCCTGCCCAGTCGCCTGCTGCTAGCGGCGCTCCTGGGAGCGGCTCTCTCGCTCTGTGTGCCCGGGGCGGCCTTTGCCACCTCGGACCTGGAGGTGCTCACCGGGCCAGAGGGTGAGCTCGGCCAGTGGCTCCTGCTGGGGCCCATGCACCTCCCGGGCTCAGGGAGCTCCGCCTCGCGCCTGGCCAGGGCGCCCGCGGGCCTGGATGTGACCCCGGGGCGACTGGTGCCGGGCCAGGACGTTCCCACGCGGGGCGGGACAGGCCGGAGAGTCCGCTGGCGCCTGCTGACCGGTCACGAGCCGGTCATGGACATGCGGAGGCTCTTGCGCCTGGGATGGCGCAGGCGATACCTGGCGGCCTTCCTCGGTGTGGTGCTCCAGGCGAAGAGGGCCACCACAGTCTTTTTGGCCCTGGGGCATGATGACGGCCTCGTTGTGTGGCTAAACGGCAGGCGAGTGATGGGAAGCCTCGCGCCACAGGCATTTGTCCGGGAGCAACGGCTGCTGGCCCTGCGCCTGGCCAGGGGGAGAAACAGGCTGGTGCTGCAGCTAGCCCATGGCCGTGGACGCTGGCGGGTGGCCGCGCGGCTCACGGGCCAAGACCACAGGCCCCTGAACGACCATCGAGCCAGATCAGGGGTCAAGCTGCTGTTGCCCACTCCCCCCTCGGCAGCAGGCTCTCGTCGCCTGGCCCGGCTGGCTGCCCGGTGCCTGGTGCTGCAGCTCCGTCGCCACTTCTCTCCCAGGGGTCTTGCGCACGAGCTGGTTGCAAAGGCCCCGGCAGGGCTCCTGCTTCCCCCTGGTGATCGCCTGGTGCTGAGCCACGGCCTGGCCTGGCGTCGCAGGCGCCGGCGGGGAGAGCTCAGGGCCACCCTGCTCGACCTGCGGCAGGTGGCGCGTGGGGCATGGAGCCTGTCCATGGGCAGGCGGTCTCTGACCTTGGGGAGGCAAAGGGCCCGCTGGCTGGTGGTGTATGCCCCTGGCAGCAAGGGACGCTGGATCCGGCTGTGGCGGAGGGAGCGTCTCTGCAAGAGCCTGGCCGTGGCCGAGCAGAACCTGGCAAGGGCCCGCAGGCGTACCCCCGGGCTTCCCGCCGCCAGCCTGGCCTCGGTGGCCTTTCACCTGCAGGACCTTCGGCGTCTCCTTTTGGCAGGGGATCCAGGCTCTGCCTACATCCGGCGCCGCCTGGGCACCGTGGCCCGCTGGGCCGCCGCCTTGGCAAAGGGGGTGGACCCCTTCGGTCGCCTGCGGGGTCGCATTGTGAAGGCCTACCGCTCCCGCCTGGACGGCTCCTATCAACCCTACTCCATCTACGTCCCCGGGGGCTACAGCCGCCGGCGGAGCTGGCCCCTCTACGTGATGCTCCACGGCATGGGCGGCGGCCACCGGCAGGCCCTGAGCCAGATGCTGGGCACCTGGATGAGCGAGAAGCGGGCGCCCCACCTGAGCTGGCGGCGCTTCCTGCGCTTCCCGCCGCCAGCCAAGCTGCATCCCCGCGCTCTGGTGCTTGCTCCCGAGGCCTTTGGGGACTCCTTCTACCACCAGGAGGGCGAGGTGGCCGTCTTGAGGGCGATCGCAGAGGTGATGCGCCACTACCGGGTGGACCCCCGACGAGTGATCCTCGTGGGCCACTCCATGGGTGGCACTGGCGTGCTGGAGCTGGGGCTTTCCCGCCCCCACCTGTTCGCGGGCATGGTCTCCCTGGCGGGCTACCCCACCAGGTGGATCCATGCGGACGTGCGGCGAGGGCCCCTGCTTCCCTGGGAGCGGCTCCTCGCGGAGCGTTACTCGCCCCAGCGCTGGGCGCGCAATGGGCGCCACCTGGGGCTCATTGCCGCGCACGGCACCAGGGACGGCCCCTACAAGTCCAGGGGGATGGTGCGCGCCTTCTTGCGCCTGGGCTACCGGGCCACCTTCAAGCTCTTCCAGTGCGGCCACGCGGTGTGGCGCAAGTACCTGGACAGGGGCCAGGTCTACTCTCAGACCGCCCACTGGCGCACACCGACCAGGCCGCGGCGGGTCACCTTTGCCACAACCCGCCTCAGGTGGGGCAGGGCCTACTGGGTGCGCCTGGATGAGCGCCTGCGCCCTGGCGCCTGGGCGAGGGTGGACGCCAGCTTTCGGGCCGGGAGCCTCCGGGTGCGCACGAGAAACCTTCGCCAGGTCTCCCTGCTGCTGGATCGGGCCCCCACGGGGAGACGCTCCAGGGTGGCGCTCAGGATCGACGGCACCGCCTTGACTCTCCCCGGGCGTGGGGTGGTCACCCTGCGTCGGCATGGGATGCGTTGGCGGCCTGGCAAGGCTCGCCAGGGGCGACCGCCGGGTAAGCGGAGATGGCCACCCCGAAAGGTGCCCGGGCTCGAGGGCCCCATGGACGACATCCACTACGGGCCGGTGCTGGTGGTCTGGGGCACAAGGCTCGCGGCCCAGCGCGCCGCGCTGGAGAGGGTCGCTCGACGCCTGGCCAGCCACGGCGCATCCCAGGTCCGCTACCCGGTGAAGGCCGACACCCAGGTCACGGCTGCCGACCGGGCTGACCACAACCTGCTGCTGGTGGGCGGCCCCCTGGCGAACCGGGAGGCTGCGCGCCACAGGGACAAGCTCCCCATTCGAGTGACATCCAGGGATGTTTGGGTGGGGCGCTGCCGCTTCTCCGGTCCCGACGTGGGGGTGAAGCTCATCTACCCCAGCTCGGAGGCCCCGGGGCGCTACATTCTGCTCGTGGCCGGCACCACCGCGCTGGGGGTTCTCAGACAGCACCTGCTGCCACGCTACCTGCCCGACTTCGTGGTGTACGACTCGAGCGTGGAGCGGCCCGGCTCCAGGCGCATCATGGGCCCTGGCCGGCGCTACCTGGCCGCCGGGACCTTTGACGGTCGCTGGCGCCTCCCTGCCATGGCCTGCTCGAAGCCGGGCAGGGCTG
>JAJRWW010000344.1 GCA_024276595.1 Myxococcota bacterium | reverse complement strand
GAGAGCGAGCGCCCTCCATTACCGATTTTTGGAAACGGGAGCCGCCAGCGCTGGCAAGGGAGCGAGCTGGCCTGCTTCGGCGTGCGCTCCTGCTCGTGCGTCAAGGAATCTCCAGCGGCGCAAAGCCGAAGATACTGCATGACAACCTCGTCAACGCGGCCCATGGGCTCCTGGCCCGCCTGACGAGGGCGCGTCCCAGGGAGGCGCGGTACTGGTACTGGTACGGCTACGTGTCCAGGCTCCTTGGAAGGGTGGCTCTCACCATCAGCTCCTGGGAGCGGGTGTGGAGGCTCGAGCCGAACCACTGGGACACTTCCAGCATGGCCTTCGAGCTGGGGATCATCTACGCCAGGCAGGGCCGTTTCGCCAGGTCCGTGGCGGTGTACGCCCGGGGAATGCCCGCCTCCTTCCACCTCACCACCAGGGGAATCATGGCCTCCAACTGCGCCGAGTCTCTCATGGCCCTGGGCCAGCTCAAAAGGGCCGTGGCCATGTATCGGCGATCCATCCGTCTCAGACCCCGAAACAACAGCGCCGCCTACTGGGGCCTCATGACTGCGTACGACCGGCTGGGGAGCTGGGGTCAGGCCGATGCCGCCAGGCAAAGGGCGCTGGTCCTGGACCCCTACTTGCGCGGCCTGGTAGGCTCCGGGGTCTTCTTCGTGCCCAAAGGAGATGTCCACTACTACCTGGCCCTGGCCTATGAGGGGCAGGGCCAGCTCCGCAAGGCAGTGAGTCAGTGGAGGCTCTTTCTCAGGGCTCGCCCGCGCTCCCGCTGGCAGCGCCGCGCGCGGCTTCACCTGGCGCGACTGCTCCGGGTCGTTGCCACCTACAAGCCCCAGGTCTACTTCCATCGGTCCCAGCCCGCTCTTTCTGCGTCGGCCATAAACACCCTGGCGACTCCCATCCTGGCCTGCTACCGAAAGCGCCAGGGCCAGCAAGGGCCCCTCCCCGAGGGACGGCTCCCGGTCGTGATGGATGTACGAGGAGGACGCATTAAGAGGGTGGTGATCGGGTGGAGCCCTGGTGTCTTGCGCGACATGGCCATAGCGCAGTGCGTGGTCAGGCGCCTGCGAAACCGCCTTCTCCCCGGAGCAAAGCGTGGTAGAGTCGTCGCCATCTTCCAGTTGGAGTCAGGCCCATGACCAAGCGCGCCATCGCCCCAATCTTTGCGCTGATCGCGCTCGTGACCTGTGTAGCGCCAGCCTCGGCCAGGAGCAGCAAGTCCAAGCGTCACCTGAAGCTCTGGGACAGGGTGCTCATGGGGCGCTACAAGCAAACGGAGAAGCTCGTCCGCGAGGCCCGAAAGCACTCCACCAGGGGTCGCTTCAGGAAGGCCGAGGCGCTCCTCCGCAGAGCCATCAAGATCCGCCCCTACGCCGCCAAGCTGCGCTACCTGCTCGGGTCCGTCCACCTGTTTGCCGGCAGCTACCGCGGCTGCGTCAAGGCTCTCAAGGAGGCCCGGAAGCTGGACAAGACCTTCAACAAGAACCTCGTAGCCTTTCGCCTGGGGCTGTGCCTCTCCATGTCCGGAAGCATCCGAGAGGGCATCTCCGAGTACCTCAAGGTGCACGCCTCCCGCTGGGTCTCCACCTCGCTGCTTTATTGGAACCTGGCCGACAGCTACATGGCCCTTGGGCGTCCGACCAGGGCCCTTTCATACTACCAGGCAGCCGTCCGCAGCAACCCTGGCCTGCGGGTGCTACACTTCGCCGTTGCGGTGGCCATGGACCGCGCTGGCCAGAGTCGCTCGGCGGACCGGCAGCTCCGGCGCGCCAACCGCCTGGATCCCACCGGAGCCTCCCTCGACGACAAGGACATTGTCTGGCTCCCCTCGTACGACCACCTGTACTACCGCGCCCTGAGGGCCCAGTCTCTGCACCTGCGTGGAAAGGCGCTCCAGTACTGGCAGCGGTTCATGAAGGCGGCTCCAAGGAGCCCCTGGAGCTATGTCGTCTCCCGGCGAGTCAAGGCGCTGCGCCTGGCCCCCTTCGAGGCCAAGGGCATCAGCCTGGACAAGGGGGCGGCGGATCTGAAGCTGGTCGCCGCTGAGCTCACAAAGCTCCATGGGAGGCTGCGTCGCTGCCTGGGCACGACCCAAGTCCCCCTCAAGCTCTCGCTCATGCGAGGCGCGCGCCTGGGGCTGCTGCTTACCAGGCGCTCGCTCTCGCGGGTGACGGTGATCGGGCGCTTCGGCGCGCCGGGAGGCGGTCAGGTTGCTTCTTGCCTGGGTGCCCCTCTGCGCAAGGTCCCATGGAGCCGTATCATCAAGGGCAGCAGTCCGGTGAGCCTGTCATTCTCTTTGGTGGGACCCTGAGGCGAGGATGAGGTCGAGCAGCTCTGCTGTTGGACGAGAGGAGAGCCTAGCGGCGGCGACCGAAGCGCAGCGGGAAGTGGTACGTGGCGGCCATGCCCACGTACCAGGACACGCCCGTGTTATCGCCTTCAGCCACCTTGCCGCAGACGTTGGTGAGAGCGTTGTCCACGCAGGCCTTGGTGGGGAACATCTTGTAGATGCGGCCCACGAAGCCCAGGGAGAAGATCCGGCTGAAGAAGTAGTCCAGGCCTGCGGCCACCGAGAGGGCAGGGCCGGAGAAGGAGTAGCTCGAATCGTAGCCGTCCACGTCCACGTAGCTCTGGGAGATGGAGGCGTAGCCGATGCCCATGCTGCCCCAGATGTCCAGGCGCCTGATGGGGATGTACCCGCGCGCCTCTACAACACCCACTGCCCAGATGAGCGGGTTGTAGTTGTACTCGTTGCTGTCAGAGCCCACCACCGAGGCGCCCCCGTGGAGGCCCACCGCCAGGTAGGGGATGAACCGCCAAAGGGCTGTGACGTAGAGGCCACCGCCAGTCTTGGCGTCGGTCATGTAGTCACCCCGGGTGCCGGCAAAGGCTGCCGCACCAGCGTCGAAGGAGAGCACCAGCGTGCGCCGGGCAGGACCCCGCCGAGCGCGAATGGCGTGGGGGGGAGGCGGGGCGCCGCCTCCACCGTAGACAGCGCCTGTGGATCCACCACCAGGAGGGGGAGGCACGGCATAGGGATCGGGGCCCGGGAGCGGATCACCAGCGATGTGCCCCGGGGCGGTGGTCACCCCACCTGGGCCAGGGGGGGACGCGGTGCCACCGGGGGATCCAGGGGTGCCAGACGTGCCCGAGCCCGTGGGCGTCGGGTCGGTACCGCCCGTTGTCCCGACCGAGGCCGCGAGCCGCTTCCAGCTCTGGATCTTCACCCGCACGTCCGCGACGGTGGGGTGCTTGGGGCTCATCTTGTGCTTGGAATGGTTCTTGATGTACTTTTGGAGGTAGTAGATGCCCTTGTTGTAGTCACGCAACGCCGCCCAACAGTTGGCAATGCCGTAGTCCAGGATCGGATGGTACTTGAGGTCTTTGACCTCGTCGAAGGCTCTGATGGCCTCCTGGTACTTGCCCTGACGGTACAGCTTCCTGGCCCGCTTGAAGGCCGCCGCGATCTGCTGCGTCTTGCTCGGAGCGGCGGTGGCCTCCTGGGACCATACGCTGCCAATGAGCAGCGCGCCGGCGAATACTACTGCTAACGGTCGTGTCAAACGCATCGACTCCTCCTTTATGCTCTTCCCCGATACCAGCTCTGCTTTTCCAACGCGGCTCACGCGATAGAGCTTACGCGAGCCATGGCGTTTTCTTGCCGAGGATCCGGGAAAACTCGAAAACCAAGCACAAAACTCGTATGACGAACCACAAAAAATGAAGAAACAACCTCTCTGTCACCAGCGCGTGGTGGTGTCAGACGACAAGATAGCACCGATGCCGCACCCTGTCCAAGGCCCCCGCGGACCACTCTGGACCCCTGTGGCAAGGCCATTCATAGCCTCCGAGCTCGTTCGAGGGACCGGGCGCCAGAGGGCTGGCAGCTACCGCCCCATGTGACGACGCACGCGCCGGATCCGCCTCCTCAACCCTCGCAGCCTCATGCCCATGCGGCCATGCATCCCCATGCGGCCACGCCTCATCCCCATGCGGCGCATCCCCATGCGCAGGCGGCGCATCCCCATGTGCGGGCCGCGCATCCCCATGTGCGGGCCGCGCATCCCCATGTGCGGGCCGCGCATCCCCATGTGCGGGCCGCGCATCCCCATGTGCGGGCCGCGCATCCCCATGTGCGGGCCGCGCATCCCCATGT
>JAJRWW010000343.1 GCA_024276595.1 Myxococcota bacterium | reverse complement strand
GCCCGGGTCACCCACGCCTACTGCAGGGTGGGGGGGGTCAAGGAGGACGCGCCCGAGGGGTGGCTGGAGAAGGTGCGCGACGGCTTCGGCGAGATCTCCGGCGTGGTGGAGGACATAGACGGTCTGCTCACCAGGAACCGGATCTTCCTGGACAGGACCAGGGGTGTGGGGGTGGTCACCACCGCCGACGCCATCTCCGCGGGGTTCACCGGGCCGGTGGGACGCGCGTCCGGCGTGGACTACGATGTGCGCAAGGACCACCCCTATGGGGTCTATGACCGAATCGACTTCGACGTGCCCGTGATGGACGATGGCGACACCTTCTGCCGCTACTACGTTCGCATGGAGGAGATCCGCCAGTCCATGCGCATCATAGACCAGGCCATCGATCAGATCTCCCCCGGGCCGGTGAAGGCGGAGTCTGCCCACAGGGTGGTGCTGCCCGGCAAGGCGGAGACCTACAACACCATCGAGGGGATGATCCGCCACTTCAAGCTGACCGTGGACGGCATCCAGGTCCCCGAGGGGGAGGCTTACGCCTACATCGAGGGAGGCAATGGGGAGCTCGGCTTCTACTGCGTCTCCGACGGCTCCGGCGTGCCGGTGAAGGTGCGCTGCAGGCCGCCCTGCTTCATCATCACCGCACAGCTCGGCAACATGCTGGTGGGCCACACGCTGGCCGACGTTGTGCCCATCTTCGGCTCGCTGAACATGATCGGCGGAGAGTGTGACCGATGAGCCCTGAAGACAAGAAAGAGGCGGCCGCCCAGCAGGCGGCTCCCGAGGAGCCCAAGGACCCCAACAAGGTCACCCTCACGGTGGATGGCCAGGAGGTGGAGGTGGACAAGGGCACGAACCTCATCGAGGCGGCCAGGTCCATCGGCGTGGAGATCCCGCATTTCTGCTACCACCCGGGGCTGAAGATCGTCGCTGTGTGCCGCCAGTGCCTGGTGGAGGTGAAGGGGATGCCAAAGCTCGTGCCCGGTTGCCAGACCCTGGCCGCCGACGGCATGGAGGTCCTCACCCGCTCGGACAAGGCAGCGGACGCCCAGAGACAGCAGCTCGAGTTCACCCTGCTCAACCATCCCATCGACTGCCCCATCTGCGACCAGGTGGGAGAGTGCGACCTGCAGCGGCTGTACTTCGACTACGACTGTCAGCCCGCACGGCACGACCTCCCCAGGGAGCCACAGAGAAAGCGCGTGTCCATCGGCTCTCGGGTGATCATGGACGAGGAGCGCTGCATTCTTTGCTGGCGCTGCATCCGGGTGTGCGACGAGGTGGCCGGGGTGCACGAGCTGGACCTCAAGGAGCGGGGCCACTCGACCTTCGTCGCGACCGCCCCCGGGAGATCCCTGGACAACGACTACTCGCTCTGCACCGTGGACCAGTGCCCGGTGGGGGCGCTCACGGAGAAGGCCTTCCGCTTCGACACCCGCGCCTATCGCCTCTCGGCGGTGGACTCTATCTGCCCCGGCTGCGCCACTGGCTGTCACATAGAGCTGCACACCTACGCCGGCTCCATCCGCCGCACCAAGCCGCGCTACTGCGAGGGGGTGAACAGGTGGTGGATGTGCGACGACGGTCGCTACATCTTCCGCGAGTACACGTCCGAACGCGCCGAGGTTGCGCGGGTGGACGGCGAGGACGTGACCCTGGAGGAGGGGCTGGAGGCCGCCGCCAGGAGGCTCACCTCCGTGAGCGGCGACGAGGTCATCGTCCTGGTGTCGGCGCGGCTCTCCACGGAGACCATGTACGCGGTGAAGCGGCTGGTGGGCCGGCTGGAGGGCGCGCAGGTCTTTGGCACGGGCCGCCCCGGCTGGGAGGGCGACGACGTCCTGAAGGTCGCCGACCGCAACCCCAACTCGGCCGGCCTGGCGCTGGTGTTTGGCTCGGATCTCGGGTCTCCCGAGGACCTGGAGCAGCGCCTGTCCGGCGGCACCGTGAAGGTGGCCCTCGCCCTGGACGAGAAGACCACCAACCCCGAGCCCCTGGAGGCCGTGGACACTGTCATCGCCCTGGTTCACCGCCGAGTGGGCGTGGGCAAGACTGCCCAGGTGGTGCTGCCCATGGCGGCCTGGTGCGAGGTGGATGGCTCCTTCATCAACGGTCGCGGCCAGGTGGGGCGCTTCCATCCGGCGGTGGAGGCCCCAGGGGATGCACAGCCAGGTTGGTTGCTCGTGGACCGCATGGCCGAGATGGCTGGCGAGGGGCTGGACCTGGGCGGCACCGCCCGGGAGATCTACCGAGCCGCCTCCGAGGAGCTCGGGGCAGAGGCGCTCCCGGCCGACGGCTTTGGCCCCACCATACCCCCGGTGCTGCTGCGGTTCGCCAACGGTAGAGGATAGGGACACCAAGAGGCAAACAGCCCATGTCACAGATGCAACAGGTTTTCGCAATAGCGTGGAACGACGGGGCCTTTTATGAGCTATTGGCCACGCTCATTCGGGCGGTGATCATCGTCCTTCCGGTGATCCTGCTCATGGCGGTGTACACCTGGATGGAGCGGCGGCAGGCATCCTTCATGCAGGACCGCATCGGGCCCACCCGGGCCAACATCCGCATCGGGAGCAAGAACATCACCCTCTTCGGGCTGCTTCACCTCATGGCGGACGGGCTGAAGTTCGTCTTCAAGGAGGATGTGATCCCGAGCAAGGTCAACCGCTTCCTCTTTGGGCTGGCGCCCATCATGGCGCTGGCACCGGTGGTGATCGTGTTCGTGGTCATCCCCGTGGGAGGCTACTTTGCCTACGGCCACTGGGACCAGGTGCTGACCGCGGAGCAGGTGCGCCTCTACGCGGCCAGCGGGGATGCCTTCCGGCTGCAGGCCACCCAGCTCGACATCGGAGTGCTGCTGGTCTTCGCCTTCTCGGGCCTGGGGGTGTTCGGCGCCTCCCTGGCCGGCTTTGGATCCCACAACAAGTGGGCCCTGATCGGGGCGCTCCGAGCCGCGGCGCAGATGGTCTCCTACGAGGTGACCCTGGGTCTCACCGTGGTGGGAGCGCTGCTTCTGTACGGCACCCTGGAGCCCATGGCCATCGCCAACTGGCAGGGGCACAACATCGCCCGCTGGGGCATCGTGGTGCAGCCCATAGGAGCGATTCTCTTCCTGGCCGCCGCCATAGCCGAGTCCAAGCGCATCCCCTTCGATATCCCGGAGGGAGAGTCGGAGATCATCGGCTTCAACCTGGAGTACTCGGGCATGCGCTGGGGCATCTTCTTCATGGGTGAGTACATGGAGCTGGTGTTCGTGGGCGCCATGTTCACCACCCTCTTTCTGGGTGGCTTCCACGTGCCCCTGCTCCACGCCGATGGGTTTAGGCTCGGCGCGCACCACCTGGCGCTTCCCCACGTGGCGGTGGTGCTCATCCAGATGCTGGCCTTCTGGGCCAAGGTGGTGCTCCTGGGCTTTTTGCAGATCGCCATTCGCTGGACCCTGCCGAGGCTTCGCTACGATCAGCTCATGAAGCTGGGCTGGACGGGGATGCTGCCCGTCTCTTTGGCAAACGTCATGGTTACCGCGGCGCTGCTG
>JAJRWW010000342.1 GCA_024276595.1 Myxococcota bacterium | reverse complement strand
GGCACGATCTTGCCCGCCAGACGCACCTGGGCGTCCCTGAACATCTCCGACAGGACAATCACCAAGGTGGAAGGCTTGGGCTTGACCTTGAGGGAAAATGGTCCAGCGAGCAGGACCTGCCCGGGCTTGACCTCCAGCTCCACCTTCCTGTCGAAGCGGCCCTTGGCGCGCAGGACCACCTCGTGCTTGCCTGCCTTCAATGGGTGGAGCAGGATCGCACCCCGGGCTCCGGTGCTTCCCACGTCCTTGCCGTCCAGGGCCACAGCCACCGGAGCCGACGACCGGACGAGCAGCGTCACCGCAGCCGGCGGCGGGGGGGGCGGAGGAGGAGGCTTGGGGCGCTCACCGGGGCGGCCCAGGAAGAAGCCCAGGAGACCGAACACCACCGCCGCGGCCAGACCCACCGCGCCGACAAGGAGCGGGCTGCCCCTGCCTCCCCTTGCCTTGGTGTCGATCTCTGCGGTGTCCGAGCGAGCCGGGCCACCGGTGGAGATGGGCTCCTTCACCGAGGGGAGGCCAAAGGGGTCGGTGCGCACCTTGGGCTCTGGGAGCCCCTCGGGCAAGCCCGGGGAGGCCGCCCTCGGGGAGGCGGCGGCGGTCCCCTGGGACACCGCTTGCAAGCCCGACAGGGGGATCCCCTCCACCACCCCGTCGTCATCCAGGATGTGGGTCGCGTCCTCGTCCTGCGGCAGGATCATGGTGGCGCCCTCGGGGGCCTCATCCTCCGGCGGCAGGATCATGGTGGCGCCCTCGGGGGCCTCATCCTCCGGCGGCAGGATCATGGTGGCGCCCTCGGGGACCTCCTCGTCCTCGCTCCAGAAGATGACCGTGCTCTCCCCGTGGATGTCCGCCTCCTGCTGGTCGGCCATGGCCTGGGTGACCGCCTTGCGGCTGCCCGGACTGGTAGAGCCAACCAGGGAGTCCAGCGCTCCCGTCTCCCGCTGCCGGTCCTTCATCAGGGCCGTCTCCTCGTCGTCCTCATCGAAGGCGTCGAAGTCCGGAAGCTGCCTCCCCTGCCCAGGTGCCGGGGGTGGCTGCTGAGGCGTCTTGATCTGCAAAAACAGCTCGTGCTCCTCGCGCTCTCTCTGAATGTCCTCGCTGAAATGGGAGCCCATCCAGCCCGCGAGGCGCTTTGTGGTCATGAGCGGTTTTTGGGCGAGCAAGAAGGCCTGGAGGTCATCCTGCAGCTCGTTGGCCCACTGGTAGCGCGCCTCCGGGGTGCGGGCGAGGGCCTTCATGACGATGCTCTCCAGCTCCGGTGGGATGGACGGGTTGTAGCGGGTGGGGGGCGACACATCCACGTTGCGGACCTTCTCCAGGGTGGCGAAGTCGCTCTCCCCCACAAAAAGCCTGACGCCGGAGATCATCTCGTATAGCAGCGTGCCCAGTGCGAACACGTCTGACCGGCGATCCAGCCTCAGCCCACGCACCTGCTCGGGAGACATGTAGCCGAACTTGCCCTTGAGCACACCTGCGGCGGTCTTGGACGAACGATAGCGCGCCTTGGCAATGCCGAAGTCGATGAGCTTGATCTCGCCACTGAACGAGACGATCACGTTCTGCGGCGAGACGTCCCTGTGGATAATGTTCAGGCTGTTGCCCGCAGGGTCGCGCTTTCGGTGAGCGTAGTCCAGCCCCTCGCAGAGCTTGGCGATTATGAACCCGGCCACGGAGAAGGGGAAGGTCTGCTCCTGGCGCTGAAAGAGGCCCATGATCTGCAGCAGATCCTTGCCGGAGATGTACTCCATGGCGATGTAGTGGGCGCGGTCGAAGCGCCCCAGCTCGAAGATCTGGCAGATGTTGGCGTGGTTGAGCTGGCCGGCGATCTTGGCCTCATCGATGAACATCTCGATGAAGTCCTCATCCTCGATCATCGTCGGCAGGATCCGCTTGATGGCCAGGATCTTCTCGAACCCCTCCACGCCGAAGGCCTTGGCCTTGAACACCTCGGCCATGCCACCCACGCTGATGCGGTCCAGCAGCAGGTACTTGCCAAATGGAATGGGCTCGCGCAGCATGTGGTCTACAGACCCCTGCATTGTCCACAACGCCCGATGATAAAATGCATCGCCCTGAATGTCAACGCGCGCCGTGGCGACAATGTGAGCCACATCGCAAGAAAAGCCTGGCAAAACCAGCCAAAGATCCCCCTTATCCGAGCAACTGGGGGGCGCGGCCCCCGGCCCTGCAACCCCATCTCCAGGCACAGGCGCTCCCCTCTGGCTCCTGCCAACGCCACATGAGATCTCCGCTAAAAGCTCAGTGAGAGGGAGACCCCCACCCCCCCGGGCGCGGCCAGGGGAGCCACCGCAAGGGGCCGGCTCAGGCGCTCGATGGTTCTTTTGAGCTGGCTGTTACGTCGCAGGTGGAAGTAGAGGCCATCCACCACGCCGTACAGCATGGCGCCCACAAGGAGCCCCAGGGAGGCGTAGTTGATCCCCATCAGGGCACGGGCAACTCCGCGTCTGTCGTGAACCACGTTTCCATCTGCGTCCTTCTCCACGAAGGTGCCGTCGGGCTGGCGGAGGGAGGTGGAGCGCAGCAGGAAGTAGCTGGAGAGGTTGGCGGCGAGCAGCGCCAGCTCAACGGTCAGCAGCGCCACGCCCTTCTTCCAGTGGCCGTTTTGGAGCTGCCCGGCCAGGGGGATCAGGCTCAGGATCACAAAGCGCCTGTCCAGCTCTCGCCGGGCCTGGATCCGCTGCCGCGCCCTCTCCCTCCGCGCCCGCTCCCGGAGCCTTCGCAGGTGCGGCTGGCGCACCCGTTCGAAGGCTGCTACCACCTCGGGCTGCACTATCCGCGGGTCCAGGCGAGTGCCTGGTGCCAGCCCGATGAGGGTGCGAAAGACCTGCACAGCAGCGGCCCTGCGCTTGGTGAGAAAAAGACAGATGCCAAAAAGACGCAGCGCCTCCAGCCTGTCTCCGCGACCCCTCAGGAGCCCCCGCTCAACGAGGGGTCTCAGCAAGGTCACCACCCTCTCGTAGCGACCGTAGGAGTAGTAGTTGCTGGCCAACAGGAGCGTCTGCTCCGGGTTGGCGGCGCGGCGAGCCGCCTCGCCAGCGCGCGGCGAGGGCGCCGCCCAGACAGCAGCCCCGGGGAGCGCCAGGACCAGAAAGAGGGAGGCAGCCGGGAGCAGCCGGTGAGCGGGCCGAAAGATGCTCACTGAGCCACTCCAGGATCGGGCAGCGTGAGGGTCAGCTCACCTCCCGGGCCGGTGACCGCCTCCCCGAGAACCGGCTCGCCAGCCACCCCCGCGGGGATTGCCTGCACCAGGACCCCCTCCACCGGCGTGGACTGGAGGGTCACGATGCCCTGCAACACGAGGGCAGGCGGGAGAACGAGGGCGGTGCCCATGGCGGTGGTTGCCTCTGTCACGGGCTGGTCGATGGGAATGTCTGCCAGGCGGAGCCTCCCGAGGCCAGCGGATGGGTCCGGGAGGACCAGCAGAGTGTACGACGCGCCCGCCACGACCTCCAGGCTGAAGCGACCGTCCTGGTCGGTGACACCCTCCACGCCGCTGCCCAGGCCGAGGTCGGTGACGGCCTTCACTGCCACGCCCTCCTGGGGGGTGCCCTCCATGTCCACAACCTGCCCCTCCAGCCTCCATGGCTCGGCAAGGCCGACCTGGGTGGAGAGGCTGGCACCGCTCACAACGAAGCTGGAGATCAGCGTGGCGGCGTAGCCCTGCGGGAGCTCCGCCGTGGGCTCGATGATCACCCGGTAGATCCCCGGAGGCACGAGCGTGGGGCCCGTGTGCCCGTCGGGTCCCGAGGTGAGCGTGATCCGAAAGCCGCCATCCGCCTGGAGGGTCGCCACTGTGCTTCCGTCTCGGGTCACCGTCAGGGTGCCCACGTCCACCAGCCCGGTGGCCTCCAGGGTCACCCGCGCGCCCTCCAAGGGCAGCGGGGCTCCGTCCCCTCCCAACACCACCTGGAGGTCCAGCACCGTGCGAGGCAGATCCGCGTAGACAAAGGTGAGCTCCAGGCTGCTCTGCTCCACCACCGCCAGCTCCGGCCCGGCAGGGATCCGCACCCCAGGGAGGCCAGCGCCCTGCCCGGGTGCGATCTCCAGGCTCTGCTCCCCTGGGCGAGCCAGGAGGGTGAACCTCCCGTCGAAGGCCGCGGCCACCCCGATGTCGGAGGGCAGCACGCCGGAGCGGAGCCCCACCTGCGCTCCGGTCACCGGCAGGTCCGAGGCGTCCAGCACATAGCCCGTGACCCAGGTGCCCTCCTCGAAAAGGAACGCCGCAGGATCCTGGAGGTCGAGCAAGGTCATGTCCGAGAGCAGGGCCGGAGCCAGGGAGTCGTCGTCCGGGATCACGACCACGTCGTAGCTGGCGCTGGCCAGCAGCCGCAAGGAGAGGGCCCCTGTCCCATCCACGTGCACCTCCCGGTAGAGGGGGAAGCCGCTCTGAATCAGGCGTACGTATGCCCCAAAGGCTCCCCCTGGACCGGTGAGGGTGTTCTCCAGCAGCGCACCCTGCTCCAGCGCGAAGGTGAGCCCGCCCATGGGGGTGTTCCCGGTGACGGTGATGATCTCCTGCTGCCTGGGCACCTGGGCGGACGCCGGGGGGGTGAAGCGGAGCAGGTAGGAGCGCTGGTTTCCGGTGGGGTCTACGGCAACAAAGCCCCCGTCCACCACGCGGACACTGTCGGCGAATGCGTCGAATATCTCCACGGACACCATGTAGTGACCCGGCCCAAGAGGCACCATCTCCGCCGAGCGCGGCGGGCTCCTGACCTGGACATCCGCAGCCAGACCGTCGGGTCCTGTTGCGCTCCACTGGTAGGTGGAGGGGCTGCAGTAGCCGGTGTAGGAGACCTCCATTGTCACCAGGTCGCCCACATTCGGCGACAGGGGGAAGACGCTCAGGTAGTAGGTGCAGCTCCCGTTGTTGTTGTTGGTCGCCCCGTCACTCTTGGCACCACACCCGGAGGAGATCCAGCAGAGGCTGGCCACGAGCGCCAGGGCAGACGAAAGCTCGATGCCCGCGGCCAGGCCATGCCTGGGTGCGACGCGGGAGAGGGTGTTTTTGCGTGGGCTTGGCATGGCTACAAGAACTCAATCTCCCACGTTATCCACTGAAAGCAACCGGCCCTGAGCGCGCAGGTGTCCAGGTCCACCGGGCAGGAGGACAGGTCGTGGGAGACCCTGTCCAGCACGATGACCCGCACGCGGACCCGCTGGTTGAGGGCAAAGTCCGCGCCGTCGATGTCGAGGTACGGGAAGCCGTAGCCCGAAAGCTCCACAAAGCCCTCGCCGGGAGAAAGCTCGATCATCCAGATGAAGTCGGCCTCGCCGTCAGCGCCTCCTGGGTAGGGGTCCAGGTCGTCGGTGACCCCGGTGACCTCCAGGCGGCGCACGGAGAGGCGGTCGAAGACCAGGGTGCCGGAGGCAAAGTCGGGGGAGGTGGAGGCGATACAGGGCTCCTCGTCGGGGTCCACCTCGAAGAAGAGCTGACATAGATCCGAGAGGTTCTCACCGTTCGGTCCGTCCGAGACCCGCAGCCCCACCTCGTAGCTCCCGGGGACATCCGGAACAACCAGCAGCCGCACGGCGGATGCGTCCTCATCCGTGGGCTCGCCCGTGATGTCGGAGGGCTGCATGACAAAGTCTGCCGTCTGCGAGTCTAGGGGACGGAGGCGCTCCTCCCAGTGGTAGCGCAGCACGTCCCCCTGGTCCGGGTCAGTGGAGCCCAGCCCGGTCATCCAGATCTCCCTGCCCACAACGAAGTGGTTGTTCGGCTTGGGGTAGGTGTCGAAGCGACAGTCGACCTGGGGCTCGCGGTTGTTGACGTGCACCTCCAGCGGGTCGCCCACCGCAACCGCCCCGCGACCGTCGGTGACACGCAGGGTAACCGTGTAGGTGACCTTCGCCGTGGGCACAAAGCAGTACTCCCAGGGCTGGGTGGACACCAGGCACGGCTGTGGCGCCGGGTCGTCGCCTGAGCCGCTGTGCTCCAGGGTGAAGCTGAAGGTGAGCGAGTCCCCGTCCGGATCCCTCGTGTCCCGGGCGTCCACCCAGACCTGCTCGCCTATGTAGACCAGCTCCGTGTCCGTGGCCAGGCGCATCGACACCTCCGGGGGCTCGTTTATCCCATCCAGGTACAGGCAGGCCGAAAGCCCCGTCAGCACGGCCATCACGACAACGCATTTGCTCCTGAGCATCTCCGACAACCGTAGCACGGGCCTGCCATGGCCCACAAGCGCTGGTCACTCACTGCAAGGGCCGGGCCACAGGCAACATTCGTCCTTTCCACGGGTTACAGTGATGGTGGGGCATGGAGGCCCGACCTGGAAGGCGAAAACCGCGACAGCGCTGTCACACCCTGGAGAAGATGATCCTGGCCTGCGGAGCCCGTGGGCATTACTGTGGAAGCGGGTCCCCTTGTCCACAGAGCGCCCCCAGGACGGTGGCGCTCACTGCAGGTTGGAGGAACAGTGATGCCGATCCATGTCCACCCCAGGTGTCTGCTCGGAGGAGGCCTCCAAGCCTCCACCTGGGCCATTGCCTGTGCGACGCTGCTTGCGCTCGGCTGCGGCCAGGACGCT
>JAJRWW010000341.1 GCA_024276595.1 Myxococcota bacterium | reverse complement strand
TCCCCATGTGCGGGCCGCGCATCCCCATGTGCGGGCCGCGCATCCCCATGTGCGGGCCGCGCATCCCCATGTGCGGGCCGCGCATCCCCATGTGCGGGCCGCGCATCCCCATGTGCGGGCCGCGCACCCATCCTCGGCGCCAGGTGCGCACCTTCCGCCGCCACACCTTCCTGTAGGCGGGACGGCGGGCCCATCGAGCCATCCGCCTGCTGGCGTGGCCATGCCACAGGTGACGCCGGGCGCGGTACCGGGCGGCCCTCTTTCGTCGCAGGTCACCCCAGGCCCTGCTCCTGTACCAGGCCCTGCTCCGGCGCCAGAGAGCCGGCGCCCGGAGCCTGCGCCACTTGCCGCGATATGCTGGGCGACGATACAGGGGCCCTCTCCATCCGGGGATCCTGATCCGCGGGCGGCGAAGCCGGGGCCGCAGCTTCACGCTGGCATAGAAGGCAGGAACCTCGACCTTGATCTTGGCGGCGAGCAGGCGCCCACGGGGGTGGTGGTGGAGGTACGCCCGTCTGAGCCTGCGGACCCGCCGCCTCCACCGCCGCAGCCGGCGATGGCGACGCTGGCGCCACCTGGCTCGCATCCTGGCTATGCGGCGGTAGCGCATGACCACCTTCTCCTTCACCGCCGGGGTAGCCTTGTACACACCTCCCTCCAGACGCCCGGCGAGGAGACCAAGGAGGTAGGCGTGCGCGTGGATCCTCCCGTGGTCCAGGCGGAGCTGCTCCCGAAGGGCAGCCTGTGTCTCAAGCTTGGCCGCCAGCTCGGGCTGCACCTTCTCGTAGTCCGCCAGCTTCTTGGCCCGGGAGGCAGCGCTGGCCTGCTTCTCGAGATCCTCCTCCTCCTGGCTCACCTGGTCCTCGATCTTTTCCAGGGAGGTGGCCTCCTTGTCGAGGGACTCCACCTGGCTGGAGTGGATCTGGGCCACCTCCTCGGCCTTGCTGATGGCTGCCCTGGCGTCCCCCTCCAGCCACTCGTCCCAGCCGGCCTTCTCGGGAGAGTAGGGTGCGGGCCTTGCCGCAGCTTTGCCCAGGGGGACGACGAGCACCCTCCCGGCCGAGAGCAGCACCGGCTTCACCTCCACCCGGGCCACCGGCGTGACCGCGACCTTGCCCTCCTCCACCGCCACCCTCACGCTTCCCGACAGGCCCACCCCCACGGCGAGAGCCGTGCCCTGCACCGCCACCGCAGCGCTAGGGGTATAGATGGCAAAGGGCCCCTGGCCTTCGGTCCGGTCGTTGACCTCGAAGCGCGCCGCGCCAGCCATCACGGTGATGGAGGGCGCGGGGTTCTTGATGGCATCCGAGGAGTTTACGGTTATGGCGGACTCGGGCGTCAGCGCAACCGTGGAGTTGTCCCACAGCACCAAAGACACCTCCCCGTCCTTGCCCACGCGCACCGAGTCCTTGGCAAACACCTTGGTGTCCTCGGTGGCGGCCACGAACTCCGCCTGGCCCGCCCGACGCACCTCCACGGTGCCCTTGACGCCTGCGAGCAGCCCCTCGGGCACCGCGTCCTTGTCCCGACCGGCGCTGGGCTCGGCCGGGGTGGCTGGTCGCTGGAGCGGGCGCGCTCGTGCCCTCCTGGGCTCTGGTCGCATGCCAACATCCCCTCCGGCGGAGTCAGAGCCCATGTCACCCTTGGCCGCGACCTCTTGGCCGGTGGCCTTCTTCTTGCAGCCTGCGCCGCCCGAGAAAAGCAGCACACCAACACACCCGATCACAACCGATCTCTCAATCGCTCGCATCTGCACTCTCCTGTTTCACTGATTGCGGTACTTGCGCGGAACGATGTAGGCAAAGCTGGTGGTCTTTCGACGCTTGTAGGTCTGGATCTCCAGCGCCCCGCCCTTGCACCCGGCTGGGATGTACGCCCTGAGCCTGGTCTTGGAGACCCGCTTTATCACCAGCTCCACTCGCCCGTACTTGCGGTGGTTTACCCACATCTTCTGGATTCGATCCAGGTTTCGTCCCGTGACGTTGATCCACCTCTTCGGAGGCCCCCGGTCGGGGAACACGTCCACAATGCGAGCCTGGGGCCGAGCAACGACAAATGCCTTCGCGCTCCGGCCAACCTTGCCGTGACAGCGCACCTCCACCCTGCCAGTGCGGCTCCGCTTGGGGACCCTCGCCTTGATCGTCCCGCTGTCTGTCCGGAGCAGGTCGAAGCTCACCCGGTTGCCAAAGCGCACCACCGGCTTTGCGCAAAAGCGCTTTCCCAAGATGGTCACATAGTCACCCCACCAGCCGCGGGCAGGCTTGAGTCGGGTGACAACGGGTGTGGGAAACACGAGCCGAAAGAGGTGACGGGTGACCGTCCTCCGCCCCCTGGAGAGAACCACTATCCTGCCGCCTGGCGCCCCCCGGGGCACCTTCACGCGCACCTCCACCGCGCTCATGTGGCGCACCTGGCGAAGCACTGTGCGCCCCAGCCAGAAGCGATCTCCCTTGCGGAAGTTGCGCCCGGTCAAGGTGATCCATGTGCCCCAGGGGCCCGCCTTGGGAAAGATGGAGGTGATCTGCGCAAAGGGAGCCACCAGCCGCAACCGGCCCGGGACCGCCACCTTGTGATTGTGACACTTCACCGTAAAACGCCCGCCCCGACTGCCGCTGGGCACGGTGACCTCGATGGTCCCGCCGGTGGAGGCCACCACTGGCGCCAGCTTTCCTCCCAGCCGCACGATGGGACCGTCACAGATCTTGCTTCCCTTGAGTGTGATCACATCGCCATGCCAGGCCACCTTGGGGGTGAAGCTTCCAACTCGTGGCCTGGGCCAGCCCACCCGGATGCGGAACCGGGTCCGGGTCCGTCTGCCAAAGCTCTCGTGCACCAACAAGCCAGTCCTGGCTGCCCTCGGCACGGTGAGCAGCACCCTGGTGCTGCTCTCGAAGGCCGCCGGGAGCCGCACCCGGCCCAGGTAGAACCTGTCCGCGGGTCGGAGATTGAACCCGGTAACAGTGACCTGTGACCCGGGCGGAACCTGGAGGGGCGCCACCCTGCTGACCCCTGCCTTGGGGGCCTGCAGACGCAGCTTGCGAGGAGATGAAGCGCGCCACTTCAGGCAGCGGACGGTGAACTTCGCGGACGTGGCCCCGCGCGGTATCTGCACCACGAGCTGGGTATGCCCCTTGCGCCGAACCACCGGCAGGCGCCGACCTCCGAGCCACACCCTCACGGTGGGGCAGAAGTTGCGCCCATGCAGAGTGACGTACTGACCAAACCAGGCCGACGCCGGCTTGAACGAAGAGATCCTCGGGGGCGAGTAGACCGTGTAGGTGAACGCAGACCTGAAGCGCTTGCCAAAGCTCTGATAGTAGAGCCTGGCGCTGGGTGCCCCGGCTGGAACAAAGACCTTGACCTCCCGGGAGGAGACAAACTTGCTCCGCAAGCTTCGGCTGCCCAGCCAGAAGCGATCCCTTGGGGAGAGCCCCACCCCTACCACCGTGACCCACCGCCGGCCAGAGCCCGCGGAGGGAGTGATTCCCTGTACCTCAGCGTAGGGAGGCACCACCTCCAGCTCGTCGGCGTGGGTGACCCGCTTGCCAAAGCACTCCAGCTCGAAGCGGCCGGTGCGAGCAGTTCGGGGGAGCTTGACAACCACCTGGCGGTCTCGCACGCGGCGCACCACCGGGACCTCGCGGCCGTTGAGGTACACCTTGGCCCGCGCACAGAAGGAGAGGCCCTTGAGGGTTATCCTGTCACCGTAGTAGCCCCGGGTCGGTGAGAAGCCCTGGAGCACCGGGAAGCGCGCGATCTTGAAAAAGAGCCTGGTGCGGCGTCTGCGCCTGTCCGGCGCCCAGAACAACCGACCCGACCTGAGGCCATTGTGAATGAGGATCTTGTAGGTGGTCTGGTTGACGTACACGTGCCGCACCTTGCTGCGGCCTATCCAGAACCGGAGCCCCCTGTGCAGGTGAGCGCCCCGGACGGTTACCCAGATGCCGGGAGGTCCGCTGGTGGGAGAGATGCCGGTGATGGATGGCTTGTTTTTGACCTGGAAGACCACCGGCGCCCGGAGCTGCCTGCCCGCCTGATGCACCTCGAACCACCCAGAAGCCGATCCGGCGGGCACCTTGACCACGATGACCCGCTTGTGCACGGCCACAGGCACCAGGAGCTGCCCGCTGAAGTATACCTTTACGGCGCCCTTTCGGAACCCATAGCCATACAGGCGCACGGTGGTGCCCCAGGCACCCTTGGCCGGATGGATCCGGGTGAAGTTCCAGATCACCGGCGCGGCCGCTGCGGGCCGCGACAGGGCTGGAAGCAGCAGGAGCGCAGCGAGACCAACTGCGGCCAGGGCAGCTTGTGAGGATCCTGTTTTTCTGTGCATGACCATGTCCTCTCGCTCAGGGAGATCAGCCATATGGACCCCTCGGACCAGGCTTTCATTCACGTAGCGCACTTTGCCACGGACGCCAAAAAGAAAACAGCCCGGCCAACCAGGATGGTCGCCGAGCTGCAAAAGGCGGCAATCGGATTCGAACCGATGAATGGAGGTTTTGCAGACCTCTGCCTTACCACTTGGCTATGCCGCCACAGCAATAGAGTGTTCAATCGCCGCGCGCGAGCCGCTCGGGCGCTCCCCGAATGGTCACGGGACCGTCACCAACCGAAGCCTCGCATGCGCTGCGGGATGCGAGATCTTCTAGCAAAAGGGCCGGCCACAGTCAAGCGGCCAGGTGGCCGGCGGGGTACGGTAATCGCCATGGTGCCTTTCCAAAAAACCCGCAACGCGCCACCATGGCGTCGTCGTTACCCACGCAAGCACCTCCAAGGGCTGTGACCCGCCAGGCAGGGGCGGGCTCTCAGGGCTTGAAGCTCTTGAGGGTCCCTCGCCGCTGGCGTCGGTCCACCTCGGCTCGCAGGTGGTGCAGCATCTGCTGCGAGCCCCAGACTATCCCCTTGTTCAGCCTGGAGCGGCTCACGTGCAGGTCCGGCACCGCCTGCATTGTGCTCACGGCAAGGGTCCAGCGCTTCCCCCAGGGGTAGAGGCGCAGCCTCCCCCAGTAGCGCTTCATGGAGCCCCTGTGCCGCACCCAGGTCAGCTTGAACCCTCCATCCGAGGACTGGACCCAGTCGTACTTCACCGCCACCCAGGCGTTGGCCACTGGCCAGGGGAGATCCAGTATTACCACGGCCCAGATCTTGTGCTTGCCCCGCCGCCGCACCACCCGGCAGCTCTTCACCTTGGGCATGAACGTGGAGATGGTGCCAAAGTCCATGAAGGTGGCCATGACCTGCGCCGGTGAGGCTGCTATGAGCAGCATGCCGGTGGGCTTCCAGTACTTGCTGGACCTGTCCACCTTCATGACCTGCTTCCAGTTGGCCAGCTTCAACCTGTCGAAGTAGCCCAGCCGTGGCCCTTTGCGCGCGTGAGCAGCGGGAGCGAGGCCGAGCGGGAGGAGCAGGGCCACAAGTGATGTGAGCAGGAGCTTTTTTGGTCGCGAAGGTCGCACGGTGTTATCGACGGGGCTTCGGAGGTTTCATTCACCCGGGCACTCTACGGGACGCCCTGGTGGGACGCTCTGGGAAGGGACTCCATACAGCCTAGAGGTCTTCGTCCTCACTGATGTTCTCGGCCTCTGCCGGGAGCTGCTCATAGGGCACCTGGGGCTCGTCCACCTGGAGGTTCAATCTCTGGTAGGGCGCGAGCCCGGTGCCAGCGGGGATGAGCCTACCCATGATCACATTCTCCTTCAGGCCCCGAAGGTAGTCCACCTTGCCCCAGATTGCGGCCTCGGTCAGGACCTTGGTGGTCTCCTGGAAGGAGGAGGCGGAGATGAAGCTGTCGGTGGAGAGGGACGCCTTGGTGATACCGAGCAAGAGCGGCTCGCCCACTGCGGGCATCCCACCGTCGGCCATTATTCGCTCGTTCTCCTCCTCGAAGACCTTGCGCTCCACCTGCTCGTCCACCAGGAAGTTGGTGTCCCCCACGTCCACCACGCGCACCCGCCTGAGCATCTGCCGAACGATGACCTCGATGTGCTTGTCGTTGATCCGCACTCCCTGGAGGCGGTAGACCTCCTGCACCTCGTCCACCAGGTACTTGGCCAGGGCCTTCTCCCCCAGGACCTTGATGATGTCGTGGGGGTTCTCGGCACCATCCATGAGCCGCTCGCCCGCCTTGACCCGGTCCCCTTCGCGCACGGCGATGTGCTTGCCCTTGGCGATGAGGTACTCCTTGGGTTCGCCCACGTCCGGCTTGACGATGACCTTGCGCTTGCCCTTGGTGTCCTTGCCAAACTGCACCACGCCGTCGATCTCGCTGATGACCGCGTGCTCCTTGGGCTTTCGCGCCTCGAAGAGCTCGGCGACCCGAGGGAGACCGCCGGTGATGTCCTTGGTCTTGGTTGTCTCCCGAGGGATCTTGGCGATGACGTCGCCAGCCATGACCTCGTCATTTTCAGCCACGAAGATGTTGGCGCCCACGGGCAGGAAGTACCGGGCCATCGCCTCGGAGCCAGGCAGCTTGCTGGTCTTGCCCTGGGGGTTCTTGATGGAGATGCGGGGTCGGGTATCTGCGTCCCGCGACTCGATGATCACCTTGCGGGAGAGGCCCGTCACCTCGTCGAGCTGCTCCTTCATTGTGACCCCCTCGATGACGTCGCCAAACTTGACGACACCGGTCACCTCCGTGAGGATCGGCAGGGAGAAGGGGTCCCACTCGGAGAGCAGCGTCTTGGGCGCCACCTTCTCCCCCTCCTTCACCAGGAGCTTGGCGCCGTAGGTGAGCTGGTAGCGCTCCCGCTGGCGGCCGGAGTCGTCCTGGACGATGATCTCTCCGTGACGGTTCATGACCACCAGGTTGCCGTCGCGACCAGTCACCGCCTCCACGTTCTCGAGACGAATCACTCCCTCGTACTGGCTGTCGAGGGTGGACGCCTCCTTGGCCACCTGGCCGATGCCGCCGATGTGGAAGGTCCGCATGGTGAGCTGGGTCCCGGGCTCACCGATGGACTGTGCGGCGATGACGCCCACCGCCTCACCGATGTTGACAATGTAGCCACGGGCCAGGTCTCGACCGTAACACTGGACGCAGATCCCGCGCCGCGCCTGGCAGGTGAGCACCGAGCGGATCTTCACGCGGTCGATACCCGCTGCCTCCAGCACCCGCACCCGCTCCTCGTCTATCTCCTCGTCCATGCGCACGAGGATCTCATCGGTGTACGGGTGGCGGATGTCCTCGATGGCGATGCGGCCCAGGATACGATCTCCGAGCTTCTCGATGATCTCGCCGCCCTCCACCAGGGCCGTCATCTCGATCCCCTCCAGGGTGCCGCAGTCATGCTCGGTGATGGTGGCGTCCTGGGCCACGTCCACCAGGCGCCTTGTGAGATACCCGGAGTTGGCCGTCTTCAGCGCCGTGTCCGCCAGGCCCTTCCGCGCCCCGTGGGT
>JAJRWW010000026.1 GCA_024276595.1 Myxococcota bacterium | reverse complement strand
GTTCCTCGAGGTCTGTGGCCTCAGTCGCCACCCGGTGGTCGTGAGCCACACGGGAGTGCGCGGGGTCACGGACATCCGCCGCAACATCGACGACGAGCAGATCCTGGCGGTGGCTCGCACCGGCGGTGTGGTGGGGATCATCTTCGCATTCAACTTCGTCGGCGGCTCCACCCTGGACGCGGTGGTGAGCCACATACTCCACGCGGTCGCTGTGGGCGGGGCCGAAAGCGTCGGCCTCGGATCTGACTTCGACGGCATGATCGTCCCGGTGCGGGGCCTCTCGGACGTGACCCACTACCCCAACCTGACCGAGGCCCTGCTCACCCGGGGGCTCGACCACTCCTCGGTGCAGAAGATCCTGGGCGAGAACGTGCTGCGGGTGCTGGAAGCGGTTCCCCAAAAGGCGTACCAAGGATCTGCTCCTGGGCAGCGCTGAGCTGGCCGCGCCGGCTCAGCCAGTCCCCTTCGCGCCGGACGCCAGTGTGCCTTCTCACTCCTTCTTGAACAGGTTCTCGAGCTGCTCCAGCGCCTGGTTGCGGCCCACCCGAGATCCTCCCCGGCGCCGAAACCCCCCACCCGAGTCTCCCCGGCGGATCCGGGTGTCCAGGGGTACGTTTCGGCCACCGGACTCTCGGGGCCGCTCCATGGACGGCCCTGCGGGGACCGGCTTGAGGGAGAGGGCGATGCGTCGCTTGCTGGGCTCCACGTCCAGCACCCGCGGCTGCACCCTGTCCCCGATGGAGACCACGTCAGAGGGAGTCTGAACGTAGTCCAGGCTCAGCTCGGAGATGTGGATCATCCCCTCCTCTGAGAGCCCGATGTTCACGAAGGCGCCAAAGCGCGTAATGTTGGTGATGATCCCATCTAGCACCATGCCCGGGCGGAGGTCCGCCAGGGACTTCACCAGCGGGTTGAGCCGCCCGGAGGAGGCGGCCGCCCTGGCGGAGGGACGTGGTGGCGGGGGCTTGAAAGCACCGCTGGCCCGGTCTAGCTGAAACAGGCCCAGAGCCTCCAGCAGGGCCTCCCTGAGCCGCTCGTCGTCCAGGTCGTTCTGGTAGTCTGCCAACCCTATGGTCACTGGGTCCACCTGCTCCCACGCGTCTGCCGGCTGTAGCGCCCGCCTGGCGATCACCAGGGCGGAGGCCACCTCCACCGGCAGAGAGAGGGGCGGATCCACTAGCTGGGCCCGGGCCTCCGCCAGGGCAGACACACGCACCGGGAGCAGCTCGTACAGCTCCTGTAGGGCGGCACGAGCCCGCTTGTGAACCTCTTCGGCCGGGGAGGACACGGGGATGGCAATCTGCTCCACCCCGGCCACCTCGAACAGGGCCTTCAGCCGCTCCACCCAGCCCTCCTCTGCCGTGGATATCACGTCCTGAAGCTCTGGAATGTCCCCCTCGGTGCAAACTATGGCACCCAGGCTGGCGCCGTCCCCACTCACGGCCAGGGCACCGATGCGCCCCGCAGCCAGTGGAGCCGAGGTCAAGAGCTTCTGATACTGCGCCACTGCGTTGCGAACCGCCTCACTCTCGGCGCGCTGGTCCAGGATGCCGCGGAGGTAGCCGTCGAGCACAGAAAGCACCATCTCGTCCACAATAGCGTCCACCCCGCGCTCCATGGCCCCAGACCCCAGCCGCCCGAGCACACCGGACAGGTGCCCCTTGATGGCCGACAGGGGTGGATCGATCTACACGGCGAGGGCTCCGGCCCTGATCCCCCTTCGGATCGCCTGCCAGCGATGGGCCGACAGGTCCGACAGGGTCTCGGTGCGCAGGGCAAGCTCCTCGAAGGCTCTCGCGTCCGGGTGCTTCGGGTCGAGCCTCACCTTGATGCTCCCCCTGCGCAGGGTGAGGTTCACGGCGCCACTCCACACGTCGAGCAACGCCACGAGCCCCTCGGCCCAGGCGTCCTCGTCGTCGAAGTCGTCCCTGGAGCAGATTCGCACGGCCCGCTCCACGGCGTCCACCTTGTGGGGCACCAGGGCTCGGTCCTTGACCGCCTGGGGAGGCGAGGGGAGGCCACAGCGCCCCAGGGTCTCCTCCAACCTGTCCCGAGCTCGCTGGCGAGCGCGCCACTCCACGCGCGCTTCGAAAAGGCGCCGGAGCTGCGCCCTCGGCAGCTTGTCCACCAGGTGTCGGTGATCCCGCACCAGCTCCGGGAGCTGGACGCCCTCCTCCAGGAGCCGCAAGAGCTCTCCCCGGTGCTTGCTCGGCACCAAAGACAGGTCCAGGATCCTGCTTCTCTCTATATACTGTTCCAGATTCACTGTTTTATCGGTGAGAGGGCAACCGCCCCCAGGTCTAGATTCCCAACCAACCAAAGCCACAAGGGGATAAGAGAACCTTAGCGCGAACGTCGCCACACGGCAACGCAATTCAATATGACCACTCGCGGCGACGCCGCAAGGGGGCAGATCACAGCATGGCGGTTGCCCATCGAGTCAAGCAGCTACTCCCCCTCTCGCCTGAGCGCCACCGCGGTGCCGTAGGCAAACACCTCAACGGTGGTGGGGAGCACGTGGCTGGTCTCGTAGCGGATGTTGAGGACCGCGTCGAGCCCCTGGGCCCTGGCTCTTCGCTGGAGGCGCAGGGTGGCCTCATCTCTGGCCAGGAGGGTCATGCGGGTCAGAGATGGGATCTCCCCACCCAGGCGTGTGCGGAAGATGGCCAGGGCGTGACGGGCGTCATCGAGACACCGTACTACCGTGGCAGCCACGACCCTGGGCCTGCGGGCAGGGTCCGGCTCCAGCAGGCGGGTGGTGCTCACCAGCAGCACATCCCTTCGAGCCAGCTCTCTGGTCACATGCCGACGGCGGCCACGATCCCGAAGCCAGCCCTGCAGCGCCACCAAGACGATGATCCCCGCCGGGATCCCGACCATCACGCCAGCCAGAATGAGAACGATCTCCGTCACTGCCCCGGCTCGGTGCGCACGGCCGTGCCGTAGGCAAACAGCTCCGCCGCGCCCTGCATGACCGAGGCAGTGGTGAACCGAAGGTTCACCACTGCGGTGGCGCCCATCTGCTCGGCCTCCTCGAGCATGCGCTCCAGGGCCTCCTCACGGGCCCTGGTGAGCAGCTCCGTGTAGCTCTTGATCTCGCCGCCGACCATGGACTTGAGCCCTGCCATGATGTCCCGACCCAGGTGCCTGGCCCTGATGGTGTTGCCCCGCACCAGGCCCAACACCTCCACTATCCGGTGGCCAGGCACCGACTCCGTGGTTACCACCACAAGCCGATCACTACCCATATGTCACTCCCTTCTTGGGCCGCCAGAGGCGGGCTCCTCGACCCCATGGCCTCATCGGCCGCGCTCGATGAGCAGAGCCTTGCCCATGCCACCACCCACACAGAGAGTGGCGATCCCCCGCCGAGCGCCCCTGCGCCGCATCTGGTGAACCAGGGTGATGGCGATCCGGCACCCAGTGGCTCCCACCGGATGACCCAGGGCGATACCGCTGCCGAGAACATTGGTCACCTCCCGGTCGAGCCCCAACCCCTTCTCGCAGGCCAGGTACTGGGCGGCGAATGCCTCGTTCAGCTCGATCAGGTCCACATCCTTCAGGGAGAGGGATCTTCTCTCCAGCAGCGCCCGCACGGCGGGCACCGGGCCAAACCCCATGCGCTCAGGCTCCACCCCTGCCACCTGGTGATCCACTATCCACGCCAGGGGCTCCTTTCCCTGGCGCTCCGCCCACCGGGCCGATGCAATGACCATCATGGCCGCGCCGTCGTTGATCCCCGAGGAGTTGCCGGCGGTGACCGTACCGTCCTTCTTGAAGGCGGGCCTCAACCGGGCCAGGGACTCCAGGGTCGTGTCCCGGCGGGGGTGCTCATCCGTGTCCGCCACCACCGGCGGCTTCCCCCGGCGGGTGGGAACCTCCACCGGGGCAATCTCGTCCCGAAACAGCCCGGCGTCCATGGCCTCGATGGCCCGGGTCTGCGAGGTGAGCGCCAGCTCGTCCTGATCCTGTCGGGTGATCCCAAACTCCTCGGCCAGGTTCTCCGCGGTGATGCCCATGTGGAAATGCCCGAGGGGGTCGGTCAGTGCCTCGGTGAGCATGTCTGTGATCTCTCCGTTTCCCATTCGCCCGCCGAAACGATGGTCCTTGAGAGCATAGGGCACACGGCTCATGTTCTCCACCCCGCCGGCGAGGACCACGTCGTGCTCGCCCAGCCAGATCTGCTGCATCCCCGAAACCAGCGCCTGCATCCCGGAGGCACACTGGCGCTGAATTGTCATGGCGGGCACCTCCACCGGAGCTCCGGCCTGCAAGGAGATGACCCGGGCGATGTTGATCTCGTCCGAGCGCATCATGCAATGGCCCACGATGACGTCCCCCAGGGACTCGGGGCTCACCTCCGCCCTCTCCAGGGCCGCCTTCGCGGCCACCACCCCCAGCTCGCTGGCGGGCACCGACTTGAACATGCCCCCGAAGGTGCCGATGGCGGTTCGTGCCGCTCCCAAGATTGCGATGGGTTCCTTGCTCATGGGGTTCCTCCTTTGGGGGTGCCGTCAGGGCCGCTCGTTGCACTGCCGGAAGGTCGGCTCTCTTCGCTGCCAGGATGTCGGCCAGCCAGCTCTTGGCCAGGAGCCCGGCCAGGGCCTCAGCTCGGCTCGCAAGGGGCAGCGGTCCGCGAGCCCATGGCAGGATAGTAGATCAGCCGCCCGCACGCAACGAGCCCGAGGAGCGACCGCTGTGCGCCCGGATGGGCACCAGGACAGGCCGCCGGGCAGGCTGCAAGCCTGCTGGCCTGGGCTTCCCCGGCCAGGATCCACCCACGCTGCTCTCGGTGCGTGAGTGGGGCGACGCTGAGCCCTCAGCGCTGTCTTCGGCGCCGTGGAGGCGCGCGCAGGTGCGTCACGTACCAGCGCCCCTGCCAGGTGATCAGGGTGTGCAGGAAGATGGAGTACCGCCTGCCCCCCAGGCGATAGCGCAGCCGTGCAAACCGCGTGCGAAAGTACCCGATGCGGTTGTGCACCTGGCCCGGGCGAACCCAGGCGATGGGGCTGGTCACGGTGAGCGACTCGAAGACGACACCGGTCCAGTCCCCATGTCGCCGGTGCAACCGTCTGATGTCCTTTTCATACAGCCCCATGAGGTGGCGCCAGTAGCGGTCGGGGCTCCCCACCCGCTTCAGCCGAGTGAAGACCTCCCTGGGGAAGAAGAAGCCCCTGGCTAGGGACGGGCGGGCCCGAGCCACCGCGGCCAGGAGGGATCGTCCCCGGCGCGT
This sequence comes from Myxococcota bacterium, assembly GCA_024276595.1. Lineage (GTDB taxonomy): Bacteria > Myxococcota_A > Polyangia > HGW-17 > JAJRWW01 > JAJRWW01. The sequence continues at coordinate 18 of JAJRWW010000026.1, read as the reverse complement.
GAGATCCGACGTCTGCCC
>JAJRWW010000340.1 GCA_024276595.1 Myxococcota bacterium | reverse complement strand
CGGGTCCCCCTCCCCTCAGCACGGCGACACCCGTCGCCGGCCGTCGCATGTGCGCCGGCGTGCAGCTTTTCCTTGTTTGGAGAGCTGTTGAATGAGAGTAGTGCTGCAGGAGTATTCGTGCTCCAGGCCCCTTTGGGAGGCAGTGCCTCACTATCCCGAGAGCCGATCCGCCAGGAGCTCTGCGGCGCGGGTGGCCATGGCCATGATGGTGACCTGCGGGTTCACGCCCAGGGAGCTGGGCACTGCGCCGCCGTCCATGACATACAGCCCCGGAACGTCGTGGGTCTGGTGGTCTGGCCCCACCACAGAGATCCGCGAGTCCACCCCCATCCGTGTGGTGCCGAGGGGATGAAAGGCGGTCAGATCGTAGTCACGGGGGAGCAGGCTCGCCTGTCTGAATCGCTCCAGGTCTTGCTCGCTGTCCAGGATGGGGAAGCCCCGTACGGGCAAGTGCACCCGAAGGGCGCCAGCGGCGAAGAGGACGCGCGCCAGGATCTCCGTACCCTTCTTCAGGCGCGCCAGGTCCGTCTCGTTGACAGAGTAGGAGATCAGCGGGCGCCCGGCGATCCCCCTCCAGACCTGGCCTCTGGAGGTGTCTTTGACGGCCATTCCGAAGGTGATGAGGCGGTCCATGGCCTCCGCGAAGGCCATGAAGGTGTGACCCACCTCGTGGGTACTGGCGGCCAGCAGGTCCGGCGGGGTGGTGCCCCCCTCGAAGAGCATCCCCTCGGGCCAGAACTCGTGGATGCCGTAGCCCTGGGGCACGGTGCGGAAGTGGTCCGTGAGAAAGTCAAACTCCCCAGCCATTCCAAAGGCAGGATGAATTGTGAGGTTCTTTCCCACCTGCAGGCTCGTATTGGCCAGGCGCTGGCGCAGCAGCACAAGGGGGGTGAGCAGGGAGCCGCAGGCGAGGATGGTGGCCCTTGCCCGCACCGTGATCCGTGCACCCCCGGCGGCTCTGGCCACCACGCCCACGGCGCGACCGCGCTCGGTGAGCACCCGCTCGGCCTCGGTGGACGTGAAGAGGAAGGCGTTGGCTTTGAGGGCGGCGGGGATGTGGGCCACGTTCGTGGAGCGCTTGGCGTCCGTGGGGCAGCCGAAAGCGCAGCGGGCCTGCCCATCGCACCCGGGCGCGTTGCGGGGGAGGGGACCGTGGGCGAAGCCAAGGGCGTCGCAGCCCTTGGCGATGAGCCTGCCCACGTCGCCCACATATCTCTCCTCGCTCGGGGCCACCTCCAGATACTCCAGGGTGCGCTCCACAAAGGGCATGAGCCCCTCCGGGGCCAGCGCGGTAAGGCCGTGGTCGCGGGCCCAGCCCCTGAGCACTCCCTCGGGGGGGGGGCAGAGATGTGCCGCTGTTTATGACCGTGGTGCCCCCCACAGCGCGGCCGATGGGGATGATCACCGGCACGTTGCCTACCGAGAGCACCCCGCCAAAGTCGCGGTACATGAGCCGCTGCATGGCGATGGTGTTGCCGTTGAACTCCTCCCGGGTGTGGAGCTTGCCCTCCTCCAGGATCACCACGGCCAGACCGGCCTCGGCCAGGGCCTTGGCGGCGGCCGCTCCCCCCGCGCCTGTGCCCACCACCACCACGTCGCACTCCAGCTCATCATCCGCGGTGAGCTCCTCTCCATCGGTGATGAGCTCCATCCAGCTCTTGTGCTCTCGCTGCGTCGGCACATCCACCTCGAAGCTGGCGCCCAGGATCCGATACAGCTCGGGGTCGTGGAAATGGGCGGCCTTTACTGTGGCCGACACCATCCGCAAGAGCTGTCGGCTGGAGAAGGAGCCGCCAACCATCGCCTGCAAGGCCTCCAGACGCCGATCTGCAGACAGGTGGCTGAAGGGGCGCAGGTGGGTTGTGAGCGTACGGTACTCCAGCAGATAGAGTAGCGCACGGAAGCCTCGCTGAAGGACCGGTGGCACAACCGACAGAAACTCCTCCACCCGCTCCAAGGTGGCCGGCCCGGCGCTGGGGATGCGCGCGCTCCCGGGGATTATCGTCTCCGCGATGGCAGCCAGGATCTCGCGATCTCGGTTCGAGAAGATCCTCGGCGTCATGGGCATTTCCTTGCAGGTCATTGGTTCGACCAATATGCTCACCCGACGCAGAAAATGCAACATGAGGGTCGAGGATCTCGATTCGGTCCCGGCGGTCCAGGCGCTCGGCGTTGACGTCGCTGCTGGTGATCCAAGCTGGGTGCGCCGAAAAGCCTGGGAGGAGCGGTTGTCATCCGGCCCCAAAGGTGTCAGGCTCACCTCCCAGGAGAAGGTCCATGACCGGATGGAGCGCGAGCAGAAGCAGCGCCAGCGAATGGGGTGCGAGCACCCGAGGGGCGCCGAGGCTGGTGGTGGTGGGAGGCGACGCTGCGGGGATGAGTGCCGCGGCTCAGGCAAAGCGCCTTGCTCCGGAGCTGGAGGTGGTGGTGCTGGAGGAGGGACCTCACATCTCCTACGCTGCCTGCGGCATCTCCCTGCTGGTTGGAGGGGCGGTCTCCGACCCATCGGACCTCCTGGCCTTTACCCCAGAGTCTGCAGGCGAGCTACGTGGCATCCAGGTGCGGGTTTGGCACCGAGTCCAAGAGCTGGACCTGGGCAGGCGCCGGTTGGCCGGGGTGGTGGCTGGCTCTGGGGAGAGCTTCAGCCTGGGGTTTGACAGCCTGGTCCTGGCCACGGGAGCGCGGCCCCTGAGGCCTCCTTTGCCAGGGGTGGAGCTCCCCGGAGTCTTTACCCTGCGCTCCCTGAGCGATGGTCTGCGTCTGCGCCAGTGGCTGGACCGGTGGGCTCCTCGCCGCGCAGTGGTTGCGGGGGCCGGCTACGTGGGCCTGGACATGGCTCAGGCCCTCAGGGCCCGCTCCATGGCGGTAACCATCGTGAAGGACAGGCCAACCCCGTTGCTGGGTCTGGAGCCGGAGCTCAGCGCCCTGGCAGAGGAGGAGCTGGTGAGAAACGGCTGCCTGCTTCTCCGGGACGCGCCCCTGTTCTGCATACTGGAGAGAGGCTCGGCCAGTGCAGCAAGTGGATCAGAAGGGGCGCTGGCGACCGGGCCCCCGGAGAGCTCTGGTAGCGTGGTAGGGGTTCGCGCGGGAGGCGAAGATCTGGCCGCGGACCTGGTGCTGCTGGCGCTGGGGGTTCGGCCCCGGTCTCGGCTGGCCGAGGGTGCAGGCCTGAGGCTGGGGCACGGGGGGGCGGTGGAGGTGGACAGCCGGGCTCGAACCAGCGCCCCCGGTGTCTACGCCGCGGGAGACTGTGCCACGCAGATCCACCGGGTTACGGGCCGGATCGTCTACGTCACCCAGGCGCTGGCTGCCAACCGCCAGGGGCGCGTGGCGGGTGCTAACGCGGCGATGGACCTGCTGGGGAGCTCTGGAGACGGCCGCCCTCGCCCCGAGCATCCGGGCACCCTGGGGACCGCGGTGCTCAGGATCTTCGATGCGGAGGTGGGATTGGTGGGCCTGGGGCTCGCCGCCGCCAGGGAGGCCGGCCTGGACGCCGTGGCGACGGTGATCACCTCCCGCACCAACCCTGGCTACTACCCGACGGGTGGGCCCATGAAGGTCGCTCTCATCGCGGAGCGCCGCACAGGCAGGCTCCTGGGAGGCCAGGTGGCTGGCGCGGCGGGTGCGGCCAAGCGCGTGGACACCCTGGCTACTGCCCTGCACGCCGGAATGGACCTGGCGGCCCTGGCCGAGCTGGACCTTGGCTACGCCCCCCACTTCTCCCCGGTGAGGGACCCAATCCTCATCGCCGCCAGGCAGGCGCTCAGGCGGGTCTGACCTCCAGGTTTCACTAGCCTGACAGCAGCTCGATGCCAGCGCAACGTCTGATGCCATTGCTGGGTCCCCAAGGACCCAGGTCCGGGGCGGGTTGGGGGTGAATGGACCCGCTGCTCAGAGGGGGTTGGTCGTCTGGTTGGCTGTTGGCGGGGGTGAGAGATGGCTGGCGGGGTCTTCTGTGACTGGCATCCCCATTGCAAGACGCGACGTGTGCCTTGGCTAACACAGCCAACGCGGACGGTCGTCCCTCGATGAAAGGAGTAGAAGATCTATGCGCTATGTGAAGTATGCAATGCTGGGGCTGGGTTCCATCGCAGTGCTCCTGTGCCTCGTGTACAACGTCTTTCAGTACGGTGGACACGGGACGCTGTTGTTTGTGTTCTGTCTGATCCCAACCGTTCTCGCGGCCATCTCCCTCAAGCTGTGGGGAGGGATGCCACGCTGGGCCTCTGCGGTGAGCATGGCCAGCTTTCTCCTTGCAGCGATGAAGAGCTCGGGCGACCAGTCGGATCTGAACAACATCATGATGGCCGTGTTCGTCGGGATGATCCTGGCGCTGGTACTGCTCATAAAGCCGGACCGAATCAAAGAGGCTGAGCCTGGCTCCCCCCGGCAGAATTCATTCGATAGTCCTCACCGGGGTTAATGTTGGGCGCTGGCTGGATCCTGGCGGAATGGCGGTTGTGATCGGGGTGCTGGTGCGCGCCGAAGGGCGGTTGCAATGGGTGATCGGAGGGAGATCCGGGCCGATCTGGGTTTGGGATGCGCGGTTGGGTATGGGCGCGGCCTTTGGGACCCACTCGTGCGAGCGCTGGCCTGGTCGCGGGCGCACCAATGACCTCGAGTGACACTGCTGGTTGGTGTTGGCTGTGGCGGTGGGGTCCTGGGCTGCCGGGCCCATGGCCCCGGAGCGACTATGGTGAGGCGCAAGCCGCGTGGAAGTGTACCACCATGGCGTAGGTGCCTGCCGGGAAGATGACCTGGTGGAAGCCCTGCTTCCAGCGCGTCAAGGCCTCCTGGTAGTCGCGGGCAAACTCCTTGAGCCG
>JAJRWW010000339.1 GCA_024276595.1 Myxococcota bacterium | reverse complement strand
GACTCCCAGGTTGTTGGAGGCGACCGAATGTCCTGGCAGGCGCCTCAGCCCTGCCAGGTAGAAGTCCACCGCCTCGGTGGCGGTGCCCGGTGTCTCGTCCAGCAGCGCGGCGATGAGCAGGTCGATGAGGCCAGCGTCCACTCCGAGGGCGGATGCGTTGAGGCGCAGGGCCTGGGAGAGAAACTTCAGGTTGGACACTGCCTGGTCCCGGGCCTCCTCGGAGAGGAATCGTCTGCGGGCCAGCCGCAGGGCGAGCATGAGCCGAGCGAGGACAAAGCCCTGCCGTCGCTCAAGGGCAAGCCGCAGGAGTCGTTCGATCTCGGCGTTGGGTATTCCCGGCGCATACCGCGCCTGGGCTGCCGCCAGCAGCCGCGCCAGCAGATAGTGGGGGACGGGATCGTGGGGGTGCGCTCTCCTGAGCCTCTCCAGGGACTGCTGCAAGGTGCGCCAGCCCGGGAGGATGCCGCCCAGGTCTCCGATGAGTCGCGCCAGGTCGTCAGCAATGGGCGTGGTTCGCAGGGCCTCTGCGAGCCTGTGGAGGGCCTCGTCCGGCTCCTCCATCAAGTATGCCGCTCTGGCCGAGCCCACCAGGGCGCGCAAGCGCAGGGTCGGCTCGGCTCTTGCGAGCCTTCGCGCCGAGGCGAAGCGGCGAGAGGCCAGAGAGAGCTCCCCGGCCGCAAGGGCCACGTCCGCGGACACTAGCAAGGATGCGGGGTCCTCTGCCGTCGCCAGGGAGGTCGCGACGATCTCGGCGGCGGCGCCCCGGGCACCCCGCTCTAGGGCCAGGTTTGCCCGGAGGCGGTGGAGATCCAGGCGGTCCTCGCTCCTTCCCGCCCGAGCGAGGGTCTGCTCTGCCAGCCGGTGCAGGCCCAGGCGATCCAGCCTGAGGGCCAGGTCCACCCGGTCCTGGATGGAGATCATCTAGCTTCACCAGCCAAGCGAGGGGGCGCGGTGTCCCTGGCGGAGAGAAACCTGATCCGCCCCCCACGCAGCACGACCTGAGTGCCGAAAGGCTTGCAGTAGGCGCGCACCCGCCTGAGCAGATCCTCTGCCTGGAGCCTCGTTGCAGGGCGTGGGGTGTAGTCCCTGCGATGAATAATGGCCGGGATCAGCTCCAGTCGAGCCAGGCGGAGCCTGGTGTGGCGACCGGCGCTGGTCCCGGCTGTGCTCGACGTGTCCCCTGCCCTCACCGAGGGGGGTGGCTCGAGCCGCACGAGCAAGAGGCCCGTGCGACGGGTGGACCTGTTGGGGTTGGAGAAGACGAAGTTGCCCAGGCTGTAAACGATGACGCCTCCTCTGTGGTACTCCACCCCCTGCAGCACGTGGGGGTGGTGCCCCACCAGGATGCTCGCCCCCGCCTCGATAATCCGCCGGCCCAGGGTGCGGATCTTGCGCCTGGGGTAGTGGGCCTTCTCGGTGCCCCAGTGCAGGTACACCACCACGAAGGGGCAGACCTTGCGCGCGGTGTGCCGGACCACGCCCAGCAGCTCAGGCCAGTCCTTCCAGGGGTAAAAGGCCACCCTGGCCCGGCCACGCACACCCTTGTTGGACTTGGTGGTGCCGGGAATGATCGCCACGCAGGCAGAGCCCTTGCGCAGCACGTAGGGGCGCCTGGCCTCGGCCTTGGTGCGACCCACGCCAAAGATCTTCGCGCCGGACCTGCGGATGGTGGCCATGGTGCGCAGAACGCCCAGGTCTCGCCCGTCAAAGGCGTGGTTGTTGGCGTTGGAGACCAGGTACACACCTGCCCTTGCGAACACCTGCCCAGAGGCCACCGGGGCCCACAGGTTCAGCCGGGTCTCGGCGTACCTGGGATCTCCTGGGGCCAGGACGCCCTCGAAGTTGGCCACTGAAAGGTCAGCGGCCCGCAGCTCGGCGGCGAAGAACCGCAGAGGGTTCTGCTTCCAGCGGAGCCGCTTGAGGTTCTTGGGCAGCGCGCGCCAGGTCATGGACACGTCTCCGGTGAACGCCAGGGTGAGGCCCCTGGCCTTGGCGGCTGGAGCAGCCGGCCTGGAAGATGGCCCAGGGGCCGGGCGCGGGCGCGCCCGGGCTCGGGTGGCAGGTTCCTGAGGGGCGCCGCTGGCCCCCGCAGGCAAAAGACCCATGGGCGCGAGGGCGGCGAGGACCAGGTGGAGAGCGCGGAGGTTCATGGCTCGGAGGTGGCTCCAGGCCGGGCCGTGGGCGAGGCGCCGCAGAGGGTCACGTCAATCCACCAGGCCCGGGGTGTAGATCTCGATTGTCCTCACCGGCTCCCCCGCGGCGTCGGTGCCGCCCATGATGCCCATCGTGCCAGTGGGCATGGGGAAGGCCATGTGGCCGGTGCGGGGCACCACCAGCTCCGGGGAGGCGACCCAGCGCGGCTCCTCGCCGCCCACGTCGAACACCTCGGCGTCGGGAAGGGGCTGACCGTCGGCGCCGGTGCCCCCGGCCACCACCAGCTCATCGCCCAGGAGTGTGGCGCTGTGGCCGAAGCGGCCCATCCGCAGCAGGCCCGGGAGGATCGTGAAGCTGTCGTCGTCCGGATCGTAGATGAGCCCGTCTGCCAGCACGGAGCCGTCAGAGGTGACACCTCCCAGGATGAGGATGCGTCGGTCGCTCAGGCGAGTGGCGGTGTGACCGCTGATCATTGGCCCCGGGGCGGGGTCCAGCCCCGCCTCCTCGAAGCCCCAGTCGACCGTGTCCACGTCCGGCTGGTCGGGGGAGATCCGGACCGTCTCGGCCACCGGGTCGCCGGGCCCGCCGCCACCATAAATGAGGACCACCAGCTCGGGGGCCGCGGATGTGCTGGAGGAGGTCTCTGTGCGGGTGGCCGTGCGGCCCAGCCGACACCCCACCATGGCTCGGAGCTCTCCGGAGATGCTCCAGTCATAGGTGGATGTGTGGTATGAGGCCACCAGGTGCAGGTAGTCGCACAGGGGGCCACCCGGCCCCCTGCCTCCCACCACCAGGAAGCTGTTGAGCAGCCTGTGGTCAAACCCCTGCAACAGTGATGGGTATGGTCCCAGCGTCACCGCCACACCGTCCGCGCGGGCCACGGCGCCGGGCTCCAGGCCCATGTCCACGTCCGGCAGGTACTCAAAGCCCAGGGCTCCCGGCTGCATGAGATCCAGTCGGCCAGAGATGGCGCCGGCCTCGTCGAATCCGCCAAAGATCAGAAAGTATGCGCCGTCGATGTTCATGGCCGTCATCGCCGCCCGCGGCAAGGGGAGCTCCGGCAAGGTGTAGGTGTCGTGAAAGTAGCTGTCATAGTAGAAGGGGACCGCTGCAACGGTGGCGTCGCTGGTGAGCCCGCCGAACCAGATGGTCGTGCTCAGGTCGTCGTCGGCGGAGCCGTCCCAGTACTCGGTGGAGTAGTTGGCCATCGCCATGGCCGTGGCGCTCACAGGAGCCTCCACGGGCGCTCGCCCAAAGGTGCCCACCCGGGACACGAAGAGGATCAGGGTTTGCGAGGTGGGGTAGGCGTTGACCACCGGGGTCTGTCCCCTGCAGAGGACCCCGTCGTCAGAAGAGAGCCCCTCCAGCACCACCGGGGACGTGCCTCCTTTTTTGAGCTTCATCTCCAGCTCGAAGCTGGCGCCAGGGCCTGAGATGCTCTTCGTCTCGGTCTTGTCGCCGAAGCTGAGCCGGACCCGCTCCACCCCTGCGAAGGTCTCCTGGCCCTCTGGTGTCACCAGGGTAAAGGGGATGATCTCGTCGTTGCCGCCGCAGCCCGCGTGAACCGCCACCCAGGCGAAGAGGAGCAGCGTCAGGAGAAGAGACTGTTTCTTCACGGTGTACCTTCCATGGCTGTGGAGGCCTCGGCCGTGGAGGCCTTGCCACCAGATGGCCCGCTCGCTCCTCCCCCCGGCCTGTGAAAACTGGGCGCACCAGGAGGCGGCGGGATGGAGGGAGTATATTAGCACATGGCCCGCTTGACCAACTCCTCGCACATTGGGAGCAGGCGTTTTCTCCACACCAAGTCTCGCGTGGCCCGGATCCTGGCAGGAATCAACCGGCAGATGTCGGACGTTCCTCGGACTTCCTCGGCTGTCGTCCTTTGAGCAGCCAGGTCTCCATGGGGCCCTTGCCCTTGACCTCGATTGTGCCGCGCGGCTCGAGGAGGTAGCTGTCCTTCAGCTTCTCGAAGGTGGACCGGCTGACCTGGATCGAGCTCCGGACCCCGTGCGACTCCATGCGACTGGCCGTGTTCACGGTGTCGCCCCAGAGATCATAGATGAACTTCCGTACGCCGATCACGCCGGCCACCACCGGGCCGGTGTTTATGCCGATGCGCATCTCGAGGGGGCGCCCAGGAGCTATTTCGAACCGAGGCAGGATAGCCAGCATCTCGAGCGCAAGGTCAGCGATCGCCTCGGCGTGGTTCTCCCGGGCGTCAGGGAGCCCACCGGCCACCATGTAGGCATCACCGATGGTCTTGATCTTCTCCAGGCCGTGCTTGTCGGTGAGCAGATCGAACTCCGAGAAGACCTGGTTGAGAAGCCCCACGATCTCCTCGGGTGGGAGTGTGTCCGACGCCGAGGTGAACCCGACAATGTCGGCAAACAGGACGGTGGCCTCGGCGAAGCCGTCGGCGATGGGGCGCTGATCATCCCGGAGGCGGTCGGCTATGGTTCGCGGGAGCACGTTCAGCAGCAGGCGCTCTGACTTGGCGCGCTCTGTGGCGAGTGCCTGCTGGCTGAAGTAGTCACGCTTGCGCAGCGCCGAGGATGCGCTACACGCCACCAGCGACACTACCGTTGCGGTGAGGAGGAAAAACGCGTTGACAAGGAAGATCCGCCCGACGTCCGGGGCCGGCTGTATCAGCAGCGGTGACAGGAACACCAGCCATATGAGCACAGCCACCCCGGCCATGAGCTTGAGGTCGATGGGTGCCAGCAGCCCGACGCCGATCAGCAGCACGAGCAACCCGGCATAGTACGGAGAGCTCAGCCCACCGGTGGCAACGATGGCGTGCTCTACGTCTATGGCCACGGCGAGGATGAGCAAGATCCCCAAGAAGTACGCGAACCGAGATGCCGCCCTGAGTCCCGTGAGAAAAAACACGCCAAGGCCGCTCGTGGCCACTACGATCCGGACCCAGAATGTCTGGCGAAAGGCCGAGCGCTGTACCAGCGCCTCGAACACGCCGTCGAGGATGAAGATGGCTGCCACGAGGCAGCTCGCCACCCGCAGGCGCGCTCGAAGCAGCTCCCGAATGTGCTCCGCGTAGGATCGCGACCAGCGTTGCCTTTGTTGGGCCTCGTCCTCGGCCATGGGAAGATCTCCTGCCGCTGACCATCTTACACTGCTCGCGCCCCTTCAGACCAGGCTTCCCCGAGTCTGAACGTCCCTGCCTTCGATCCATGGTGATGCCTCGCAGGAGCATCGCCACTGGCAGGGCTGCGCGTCTCGCCCACGCGCGTGCGAGTCCAGGTCCCGCAAGTCCACGGCTATGACCCTGCCCTGCGGACAAGATTACTCAAGGCGCCCTCTGCGTGCCTTGGTTGGGTGAGGTCGCAGAGCTCCTGGGCCTGGGTCTTCATGAAAGGCCCGGCACCCACCTTCACGTCCAGCACCATGACGTCCATGCCCTCGGCCAGCAGTTTCCGACGATGAACGAGGGACGGATGGCGCCGTCCGCGTGACATCCCGCGGCGACCAGTCAGAGAGTTGACTTGGCCGCCTTCTCACCTACAGCCAGGCCTCTTGCAGAGTCTGCGGCCCGATGCGCTATCTCGGCTCGCAGCCTCCACGCTCCATGCGCGCAAGGGCGAGTATGCTGGGATTCATGTGGGCGTTGTTCGCTGTGTGCCACCAGCCGAGCTGGGCCTCACGCCCGCCGCCATCGTCGTCGTCGTTGACGGCGATGCTGATCCCGAGAAACCACTCGTTCTCTGGACGCTGTCCGAGGGTATCCCATGGGATCATGATCTCACATCTGTAGTGTGTGGTGGTCTGCGTACAGGCCCACTGGACCCCCTGAACGGCATCGTGTTTCGACTCCTGGAGTGCATGGTCGAGGGGACGAAACACGTACTGGTAGTCGTCGGCGCCATAGCTGCCGAGACGGTCGGCCCCGGCATCCAGATACAGCTCCACGGAATCATCCCCCCACAGGGCGTTCCCGCCGTCTGCAAAGGACAAGTCGTCGTTGACGGCGACGTAGACCCAGAGGCTGGCGCTCGTCCAGAGCAGCCGTGCATTGGCCGACAGATCAGCGGAGTCGGTAACGCTCCCTTCAATGAGATGTTCGATGAGCACTGCGGTCCCTTGGGATGTCCACACCGTGTCAAGCTCTCCGTCCAGTACTGGAGCCTGTTCGGCATAGGGAATCGTGACGTCCGTGTCATCTCGCACACGCACGGAGGCATAGTCGGTAAAATCCGCGGCTCCGTCTGAGGCCGTCAGAGCAAGCTGGTAGGTGCCAGCCACTGGGAAGGTCGCCTGTGTGGCCGTGGCATCTGGCGTCTGGAAATCCACCTGCCCCGGGCCGGCAACCTGGTGCCACAAGAAGGTCATCCTCCCAGGAGGGATGGGCAGTCCATCGTCAAAAGCGTCTCCCGAGAGGAGCACACACTCACCAGATGGAACGTCCATGTCGGGTCCGGCCGAGACGACGGGTGGAGAATTGCGTGGGCCCGTGTCGGAAGAGGCGTCCATCGCGGCGTCGATGGCGGCGTCGATGTCCGCATCCGCTGGAGCGGGAAACTGGACGATGCAGGCGCATACAGGCCACAGGAGCACGCACAGCAGGGCCACCACGCGTGTGCGGCGGGCACAGAGGCCGAGGAGACCATGAGATCTTCGGATGTTTCGTTCCACCATTCTCATGCTAGGTCCGAGACCCGCTTGCTGTCAAACGGGGCATTTGGCCACCAAGGCGAACGTACGGCCAGACGCATCGTCTGGTGGGATGGTCATCTGGCATGGGGGACAGGATGGGTCCGAAAGATGGCTTTCGGGAGATGGCGCTCCCCGGGGCTCCGCGTGGTGACGCTACGGCGATGGATCGTGCAGGCGCCGTGAAGCGCGAAGCAGCAGCAAGAGCAGGACGAACCCCAGGATGGCTGGTAGTTCCGTGGCGCCATCATCGGCGCTTGTGCAGCCGCACCCCGCCGCCGGAGTGCTCGTCAGTATGCATCTGCCGTTTTGCAGTGAATAGCCCGGTTCGCAGTCGAGCAGGCACACTCCGTCCCGACAGATCTCGTCTCCCTGGCAGGCGTTGCCGCAGTCACCACAATGGGATGCGTCCGCGGAGGTGTCCACTTCACAGCCGTTGGCCGGATCGCCGTCGCAGTCCGCTTGGTCGGGAGGGCAGGTCTCCACGCTGCAGCTCGCCTCGCCAAGGGTCAGGACGCCGAACACGGAGGGGTCCTCCCAACCCGTGCCGTCTCCGTGCCAGACGAGCTGGCTCTCTCGCGTGTCGCCGCCATTGTCGTCGTCGTTAATCGCCACGTCGAACCCGAGGCTCAAACCTGCCGCCGGAGTGACTCCGAGCGCGGCCCAGGGCACGGCGTACTCCACAAGATAGCCGGTGGCCGTGGCGCTGACGCCGTGCAGGAACCCAGAGGCAGACTCCCGGGCCGGGTCGGCGCGATTGTCGGCGGTCACGGTGAGCTGAAAGTCGCTCGCGTCGTAGCTGCTGCCGCCCTGGGCACCGCCGTCGAGGTAAAGCTCCACTCCGTCATCCAGGTAGAGCGCAGAGGAGTCGGTGTGCACCGCGTCGTCGGTCACGGCCACCAGGACATACAGACGTTCTTTGTCCCACATGACCTGGATGAGGCCGCTGCAATCCCCGTCGTCGAGGGCGTCCTCCGGCGCTGTTGACTGGATCACCGATTGGCTGGCCGGAAGCACCAGAGACGCCGTGTCTGGCCAGTCGCCAGGGGCCCCGTCCACGACCACCAATCCCGTGGTATGGCACGCCGTCCAGGTGCCGGCACAGGCGCCGCAGTCACCGGGACAGGTGGTGCAGGTCTCGTCCTCGCCACACACCCCGTCGCCGCAGGTGCAGTCGTTCGGGCAGGTGGCCGTGGTCTCGCCCACATCGCACACGCCGTCGCCGCAGGCGGGCTGTGCGGTGCCGGTGGGCCAGGCCGAGTCGTCCACGTTACCCCGACGAAAGAGGGCTACGTACTCGTCTCCGTGGATCGCGTCATCAGGGCTGGCTCCCTCGTCCCACAGGGCGTATGCACCCGGCAGGCTCGGATGCAGGGCGCCGGCCACCTGGATGTCGTCTCCGCCCAGCACATGGATCAGGAGGCCATTGCTCGAGGATGAAGGGTTCTGGACGAACATTCCCACGAGGACATTTTGCGACGAATCGATGCGCAGGATTTCGGGAGTTCCGCCTTCCACCTTGGCTCCGAAAACTCGCACGTTGGAGGCGCCCAGTAGTTCTACCATCGGCGAGGTGTTGCTGTGCTCCGGGTTGAATCCGTAGAACGAGAGCGGCTCGTTCGTCCCGTCCACCAGCAGGTGGCGGTAGTACGGGTCAGAAGAGGTGGGTGCGTGGAGAATGTCCTCCCAGCGGTACCAGCGCCCACCCCCGGAACCGGTCACCCGGTAGTCCTGCCGTCCTTGAGTCATAGATCTATTCCCACCGCTGGAGGCCGGGACGCTCTTGACGAGGCTGCTGCGTCCTGCGCGCCAAAGGACGAGCCCGATCCAGTCCTGATCGGGTGCGTTGGGCATGGAGAAGGAGACATCGCCAAGGAACGTAGTGGCCGTGGGATCGTCGTCGGTCTGGATCATCCATGTCGCGCCAGAGGGGGTCCAGCTTGGAGACGGGGTAAGGCGACTCCGCTGGCCTGGAACACCGAAAAAGGTCGTGTCCGCGTGCAGTGTCAATGGAGTGCTGATCACGTAGGTCCCCTTGGGCAAGAACACCTTCTGATGTTGATCGATGGCCTGCTGGAGGGCCGCCGTGTCATCCGTCTGCCCGTCCCCGACAGCGCCTGCATCACGAGCGTTGACGGCATCGGCGTCTTCGAACGACGGTTGCGCGTCCCAGACGTGACGTGATCTAAGCGTCGTGGGTGGCGGCCCCGCCGCCTGCACGTCCACGACCTCGTCCTGGCCGCGTGCTCCGTCGATCAGGTTCCACCCGACGTTGTCGGGGTTTACTCCGTCGTTCCGTGGGGCAGTCGGGCAGTAGGAGTACTCACGCACGTGCGTCCAGCCCGACGGGGCTGCGCCGACGGGGGCTCCCTCCCCGCTCACTACGATGTCGTCGGCCCCCGAGACGTAGACGTTTCGCATGTGGAGATACATGCCGGCTGCGTTGTCAAAGGCTGTCCCCCCGCTGGTTAGCGTGACCGAGCCGTCCATCAGGAAGATGTTGTTGGCCTGTGCGTTGCCCCACTGCAACGTCACCACCGGCCCATTGTCCTTCTCAATTTCGAAGCCCACCACGGAGAGTGCTCGCCAGGCGGTGGTGTGGATTGCCGCCTGAGACTGCCCGCGCAGGGTCACCCCCACCAGGCTGCCTCCAAGAGAGCCGTGCTCCAGGTAGAAGCCGTACTGCCCGCCCACGATCTCGATGTTGACGGAGGCCATTCCGCGGCCAGGAATGGCGGATATCCCGGCGAAGCCGCCGGTGGCGTCGATGCGAACGTCCTCTAGGAGGGAGGCCTGCGCTGCATCCATGCGCAGGCCCACAGCCCCAGGATTCCCGGTGCCCAGGGTGATGTCGATGCCTCGAAACCCCTGCGCGAAGGCACAGCTGGCATTCTCGGAGCCGGGCTCGGTTGGGTTGGGCAGGTACACGTGGACGACCGGCTTGGGGTTCGATGGGTCGTCGAAACCGGGCGTTCCATCCGCGAGCCTGATCAGGGGGCGGCTGGCTTCCAGCGTGGAGCCCAGCAGCACCGCAGAGTTCGGCCGCCGCCCGCACGTCCCACTCTGAGTGGTCCGTACCTGCTGTTCGGCCTGCAGCGTGTCGGAGACCAGGTATACACCCGGCGGGAAAAACGCCACGAGTCCCCGGTCCACGGCGTCGTCGATGGCCGCTTGTAGTCCGGATGTGGAGTCCAGATTGCCGGTGGGGTAAACGCCAGGGACCGTGGTGACGTCCAGGAAGCCATCTGCCTCCTGCGCCTGGGCCAGTGGGCCTGCTGCCAGGTGCACGGCGCAAAGCACTGCCACGCGTGCAGCCCAGCTCCACCCCACAGAGCG
>JAJRWW010000338.1 GCA_024276595.1 Myxococcota bacterium | reverse complement strand
TGTCGCTGCTGCTGCTGGCCTCGGTCGTGGCCGCCGTGGTCATCGTTCGATCCCGCAAGGAGAACGAGGAGCAGACATCATGATCTCTTCAGTCCATTTCTTGCTGCTTTCGGCGCTCATGTTCATGATTGGCGCGGCGGGTGTCCTCCTGCGTCGCAACATCCTCGTGGTGCTCATGTCCATCGAGCTCATGCTCAACAGCGCGAACCTCGCGCTCATCACCTTCAGCCGCATCCAGGCCAACGCCCACGGCCAATCCCTGGCCTTCTTTGTGGTGGCCATCGCGGCTGCGGAGGCCGCGGTGGGGCTGGCCATAGTCGTGGCCATCTTCCGAGGCCGCCGCACCACCAACGTGGACGACCTGGACTTGATGAAGAACTGATTCGGGGCCGCGTCCCGAAAATGGACGCCCTGCGAAGGAATGCGCTGAGATGAAGCCTATTCAATTCCCACTGTTTCTGATCCCGCTCTTGCCCTTGCTGGGGGCGGCGATCTCACTGATCTTCGGTCGAAGGATGCGCCGACAGTCGGTTCATCTGGTAGCCGTCGGGGCGGTGGTCTCCGCCTGCGTGGTGGCCCTCATCGCGGTCTTTGGGCACCTCTTCGGAGACGTGAGCCTCTGGTCCCTGCGCGGAGAGTGGCTGCAAAGCGGCGCCACCGGCGCCCCCCGCCTGGTGGACACCGCGTACACGTGGATCGCCTCCGGCGGCCTCCAGATCAGGGCCGGCTTCCTGCTCGATCCCCTGTCAGCGGTGATGGTGCTCGTGGTCACCTTCGTGGGATCGCTGATCCACATCTATAGCTGCGGCTACATGGCCTCCGACAAGGACTACGCCCGCTACTTCGGCTACCTGAACCTCTTCACCGGCTCGATGCTGATCCTGGTGCTGGGCGACAACCTGGTGCTCACCTTCGTTGGCTGGGAGGGTGTCGGCCTGTGCTCCTACCTGCTCATCGGGTTCTGGTACGAAAAGGACGCCAACGCCTCCGCAGGGAAAAAGGCATTCATCGTCAACCGCGTGGGCGACTTCGGCTTCATCCTCGGGATGCTGCTTTTGTGGGCCACGGTGGGCACCCTGGACTACGCCGACCTGGCCTCTGGCTCCCCCTTCGCGGCGCTGCTGGACAAGAAGTGGCACTTCTTCTACCAGGGCATCGACATGCTCTCCGGCCAGAAGATGTACCTCATCACGCTGCAGCCCGTTCACCTCATCGGCCTGAGCCTCTTTGTGGGAGCCATGGGCAAGAGCGCCCAGATCCCCCTGTACGTCTGGCTGCCAGACGCCATGGCCGGCCCCACGCCCGTCTCCGCCCTCATCCACGCGGCAACCATGGTCACCGCTGGCGTGTACATGGTCGCCAGGCTCAACTTCATCTACATCCTCTCCCCCACCGTGATGCTCGTGGTGGCCAGCTTCGGTGCCCTCACCGCGCTCTTTGCGGCCACCATCGCCTTTGCACAAAACGACATAAAGAAGGTCCTCGCCTACTCCACCGTGAGCCAGCTAGGCTTCATGTTCACGGCGGTTGGGGTGGGGGCCTTCGGCGCAGGCATCTTCCACCTGCTGACGCACGCCTTCTTCAAGGCCTGTCTGTTCATGTGTGCCGGCGCGGTCATCCACGCGCTGCACGAGGAGCAGGACATCCGGGAGATGGGAGGCCTGCGAAAGCTGCTGCCGGTGACCCACTGGACCTTCCTCATCTCATGCGTGGCCATTGCCGGCCTCCCCTTCTTCTCCGGGTTCTTCTCCAAGGACATGATCATCCTGGGGACGGCGGTAAACACCTTCTCCAAGACCGACCCTGGCGTGCTCATGCTCACCCCTTCGGTGGTGAAGATCTGGACCTACTGCCTGTACGGCGTACTCACCCTGGCCTCCATCGGCACCGCCTTTTACATGTTCCGCCTGTACGCCTTGACGTTCCTGGGCGAGAACCGAACCGACAAGAAGGTCATCCAGACCCTGCACACCCCATCCAACTCCATGCGCTGGCCCCTCATCATCCTGGCGGGCGGCGCCACCATGCTGGGCGTCCTGGGTCTCCCGCCGGTCCTGGCCGGCAAGGGCGGCCTCTTCTTCTTTGTTGGCACCCTGCTGGCCGCGGGCTTCCTCCTTTGGGTGGCCTTTGGTTTCGCCAACCAGGTGGCCCCCCACGCCGAGGGCGAGGAGGCAGAGCCCACCCTCTGGATTGTCCAGGTGCCCCTCACGGTCATCGCCGCCGGGCTCGTCTTCCTGGGCGCATGGTCCAGGTGGCCCCTGCTGCTGGGCAAGAGCATCCCCGCCGACTACATCAACACCTGGCTGGCCCAGTCCATCCCCGGGCAGGCGGGCATCACTGTCAAGGCAGGGTTCGCTCACCAGCTCAACGTGCCTCCCTACATCACGGTGAGCCACTCCTGGGAGTGGCTCTTCATGTCCATTGCGACGGTAGGGGCCATCCTGGGGGTCGGCTCGGCCCTGCTCATCTATCGGCGAGGTCCCAGCCAGGCCATCGGCTCCCTGGTGGCCTCCATGGGCTGGCTCTACCGGCTGATCTACGACAAGTTTCGCATCGACGAGCTGTACGCCTGTCTCATTCTCCGCCCCATCACCTGGCTCGCCTGGTTCTTGCGCAAGGCCATCGACGAGTTCCTGGTGGACAAGGTCCTGGTAACTGGCGTCTCCTACGTTGTGTACGGCCTGGGCTGGCTCGGCACCCAGCTCCAGACCGGACGCGCGAGACAGTACCTGGCAGCGGTGCTCGTCGGTCTGGGCGTGATGATCTTCCTCGTGGTGCGCCCCACCTCCACCATGACCGTCAAGGTGCAGGGCGCATCTGTCTACGTTCGGGCAGGGAAGCTCTCCGACAAGGTCATCGGCGTCTCCCATGGAAAGCTCCGTACAAAGGTGGGCGTGGACTGCAACGGCGACGGGAAGATCACTCCCGACGAGCGGGCCGCCACACCCACGGCATGGGTACGCTGCAACTTCCATGAGCCAGGCAAGAAGAAGATTCGAATGATCGTCGATGACAGCCGCTTCGGCACCCGAAGCGAGACCACGCGCATCGTGACAATCAGCAAGGAGAGGAGGTGACATCATGATTCTCACCGCTGTGGTGCTCCTCCCGCTGCTGGCCGCCATCCTGACCCTCCTGCTCCCGCGGGAGGAGAAGGCCCTCATCCGCAACTTCGGCGTCGCTGCCTCCGCGCTCATCTTCCTGGTGTCGCTGGTCCTCTTGTGGAAGTTCAACACCAAGTCCCCCGACATGCAGCTAGGGATACAGCTCGCCTGGGTCAAGACCCTGGGCATCAGCTTCCACATGGGCGTCGACGGGATCTCCCTTTTCCTGGTGCTGCTCACCACCTTCCTGACCCCTGTGGCCATCTTGGGCGCCGGGGGTGCGGTCACCAAGCGGCACAAGGAGTTCGTGGCAGCCATGCTCGTGCTGGAGACGGGCATGCTGGGCGCTTTCGTGGCCATGGACATGGTGCTCTTTTACGTCTTCTGGGAGCTGATGCTGGTGCCCATGTACCTGCTCATTGGCATCTGGGGAGGCGAGCGGCGAGTGTACGCCGCCATCAAGTTTGTCCTGTACACCATGGTGGGCTCGGTGCTCATGCTCGTGGCCATCATCTTCATGTACCTGCGCTTCCACGAGCTGACAGGGGTCTACACCTTCGACCTGCTGGAGTGGAAGCGGATGATCCTCACGCCGGCGGAGCAGTTCTTCTGCTTCGGGACCTTTGCCCTTGCCTTCATGATAAAGGTGCCGGTGTTCCCGCTGCACACGTGGCTCCCCGACGCCCACGTGGAGGCCCCCACCCCGGGCTCGGTCATCCTGGCCGGTGTGCTGCTCAAGCTGGGGACATACGGGCTCCTGCGCTTCGCCATGCCCCTCTTCCCCTACGCCTCCACCAAGCTGGCGCCGTACATCGCCATCTTGGGCATCGTGGGCATCATCTACGGCGCCCTGCTTGCCTACGCCCAAAAAGACGCCAAGAAGCTCATCGCATACTCGTCCATCAGCCACCTGGGGTTCGTGGTGCTGGGCCTGATGTCCCTGTCGATCCAGGGCACCGAGGGCGCCATCTTCGTGATGATCGCCCACGGGATCACCTCAGGCGGGCTCTTCCTCGGGTTCGGGATGCTCTACGAGCGCCGCCACACCAGGCTCATGTCAGAGTATGGCGGCCTGTGGAAGGTGGTGCCCAAGTTCTCCGCCCTGTACCTGGTCATAATGCTCGGGTCGGTGGGTCTCCCGGGCCTCTGCGGCTTCGTGGGTGAGTTCCTGGTGCTCGTTGGCTCCTACGACCACCACGCCGCGGCGGTTATCCAGGGCGTCCCCGTCACCCTCCCACACCCCAAGCTCATGACCGCTGCCGCCGCCCTGGGGGTCATCTTCTCGGCGGTGTACCTGCTGGTGATGTTCCAGAAGGTCTTCTTCGGGCCGGTGAAGCACAAGATCAACCTCTCCCTGCGCGACGTGACCAGCCGCGAGCTGGGAGCGATCGTTCCCCTGGTGGTGATGACCATCGCCCTGGGCATCTTTCCGAGCCCCCTGCTCAGGCGAATGGAGCCAGCGGTGAAGCAGCACCTGGCCGAGTACCAGGTCAAGTACAAGGCCTCCATCGACGTCAAGAAGGCCAGGCGGGCCAAGGTCCTCAGCCGCAAGGCGCTGAGGGGGCTGGCCTCCAAGCTGAGGACCATCAAGCCGGCCGACCGCCAGAAGCTCCGGCCCCGCAGGAGGGGCAAGGCCGCCGCGGCGAAGGCCTCGAAGGGCAAGTGGATGAAGAAGACCTTCCCGAGCCGTCGCCTGGGCAATCTGCCCGGCCGCGGGGCTCGTCGGCGCGGGCTCAAAGGCTCGGCCGGCCGCCGCGGCCTTGGTCGTGGCCGCCGCAGAGCTCCGATCATCCGCCCGCGGGGACGGCGCCATGGCATGCCACAACCGATGCGAGGGGGGAGGTAGCGCCATGAAAGACCTCAGCACATTCTCGCAGCTTCTCCGCATCTCTCCCATCGTCCTCGTGGCCGGCTGGGCTCTGCTGACTCTGCTGGTGGAGTCCTTCACCCGAAACAAGGAGTCCAACCGCTCCTTTGTGGGCCACCTGACCCTGGTGGGCCTCTCGGCGACCCTCCTTCTACAGCTCTTGCTCCTTGGCAAGATGGGGCCCAAGGCCATCTCCCTCTTTCACGGGCGCGTGCTCATGGATGGCTTCGCCATGCAGATGGGGATGCTCTTTGTGGTGGGCGCCCTCCTCACGGTGCTGCTCTCCCCCTCCTACCTGGAGGGGCACGACATTGACTTCGGCGAGTACTACCCGCTGCTGCTGTTCTCAGTTGCGGGCATGATGATCATCGCCGCCGCCGGGGACCTGATGGTCCTGGTCATCGGCATCGAGACCATGAGCCTCCCGGTCTATGCCCTCTGCAGCTCCTGGCGCCGCAAGGCCGCGAGCCAGCGAGAGGAGGCCTCCCTCGAGGCCTCCTTCAAGTACTTCATCATGGGGGCCTTCTCCACCGGGATCACTGTCTACGGCATCGCCCTCGTGTACGGCGCCACCGGCACGACACTGTTTTCCGACCTCGTTGCCCTGGGCCCGGAGGCGGCCACCAAGGGCCTTCTGGTGGTGGGCATGGTGATGCTCTTGGGCGGACTCGGCTTCAAGGTGGCCGCGGTGCCCTTCCACATGTGGACCCCCGACGTCTACCAGGGAGCCCCCACGCCCGTCACCGGCTTCATGGCGGCCGCCGTAAAGGCCGCAGCCTTCGCCGCCATGCTCCGGGTGTTCACCTACGGATTTGGCACCAAGGAGCTGGTCTTCGGCAGCAACGGGTGGGCCTCCATCCTGGCGGTCATCGCCGCGCTCACCATGCTCCTCGGGAACCTCACCGCCCTCTGGCAGTCCAACGTCAAGCGAATGCTGGCCTACTCATCCATTGCCCACGCAGGCTACCTGCTCATAGGCGTGATCGCGGCGGGAAACCCATCTATCTCCGCCGAAGCTCGCTCCGCTGTGGTCTTCTATCTGTGGGCGTACACCTTCACCACCATCGGCGCCTTTGGCGTCATCGCCTGGATCGGCAAGCGGGAGGGTCGTGAGAGAGAGGACGTGGACGACTGGGCCGGTCTCGCCCGCCAACGCCCGGCCATGGCTCTGGCCATGACAATCTTCCTGCTCTCCCTCGCCGGAGTGCCCCCCACGGCGGGCTTCTTCGGCAAGCTCTTCGTCTTCAAGGCCGCCCTGGCAAACACTGGCCTCATCTGGCTGGTCGTCCTGGGCCTTCTGACCTCCGTTGTCAGCGTCTACTACTACCTGCGCATCGTCGTCGCCATGTACTTCAAGGACGCCCCCCAACAGGAGCCAGATATCCAGCCAATGGTCAGCGCCACCTCCAGGGTCGCCCTCTTCGGTGCCACCCTGTTCGTGCTGCTTGTAGGCATGTACCCCACGAGCCTCTGGAAGCACGCAGCAAAGGCCCTGATGGGTCTTTGACCTCCCCTTCCCCCCGCGCATCCGGCCACAGCACACAACCTGCTTCCACTCCCTCCTCGGTTCATGGCATGGTGGGGCTGCAGCGGCCCTGGCCGCGGCCGGGTGTATTGACATGGCTGAGACCGACCTTGTGGGCCGAAATATCGAGGGACGCTTCCAGATTGTGGGAGTGCTGGGCGAGGGCGCCATGGGCAAGGTCTACCTGGCGGAGCACCCCGTGCTGGGGCGACGCTATGCGGTCAAGGTCCTGAAGGAGACCGCTGCGGCCAACACCAACCTGGCCGAGCGCTTCCGCCGGGAGGCGAAGATAGCCAGCCGCCTGGACCACCCCAACATCGTGGTCATCACCGACTTCGGGACCATGGAGAACGGGCAGCTCTACCTCATCATGGAGTACATTGATGGGGAGAGCCTGCGGTCGCTGCTCCACAGGACACACCCGCGCCGGCTGCAGCTCATGCGCTCGCTGGAGCTGCTCCGCCAGCTCAGTGGGGCCATCGGCGCCGCCCACAGGGCAAACATTATCCACCGGGACATCAAGCCCGACAACATCCTGCTGGGCAAGAGCCGCTCGGGCGGCGACCTGGTGAAGATCCTCGACTTCGGCCTCGCGAAGATAGTCGAGGGCGCCGAGATGCCCAAGCTCACCAAGGCCGGAGACATCTTCGGCTCCCCCTACTACATGTCCCCTGAGCAATGCGTGGGAGAGCCATCGGACCACCGCACCGACATCTACTCCTTGGGAGTCGTGGCCTTCGAGCTTTTGGCCGGGAGGGTGCCATTTGTCGGAAAAAACGTCCCGTCGATGATCAAGGCGCACGTGTCGGATCCGCCCCCGCGTCCATCCTCCTTGCTCCCTTCTGGCCAGGAGCCCCTGCCCAAGGAGATCGAGGAGATGGTGCTGCGGTGCCTGGCGAAGAGCCGCGAGGACCGCCCCCAGAGCGCCGAGGAGATCGCCTCCCTCATCGAGGAGTACCAGGAGCGCAACCGGGAGATCGCCGGCGCCCTGGAAGCTCCCCGTCCGGCGGCTGGCATCAGCGCGTCCATGGCCGAGGTTCAGCCAGCCTTCGAAGAGGCCGTGCGCCGCTCCCAGGAGGAGCTGCTGGCCCCCTCCGAGACCGACACCCGGAGCTCCACCATACGGCAGGCGCCCGGGGGAGCCACCGCTCCGGGAGCCGCAGCCCCCTCGGATCCGTCCCTGCTGGCGGGGGAGGCCGACGCGGAGGCGCTCAAGGCCTGGCACTGGAACCGCGTCTGCAAGGTGGCCCAGGACCTGGCGCTGCGGCTCAAGCGCCACCGCTTTGCCAACGCCGAGCTGCTGGAGGTGCACGACCTGGTGTCGGCGCAGGATGAAAAGCTCTTGTTGCTGCAGACTGACATGGCCATCCAGGTGAGCGAGATGGAGGAGCTGGACCAGGAGGTGCGCGAGCCCACCGCGCGCATCCGGCACGCCATCGTGGACCTGAGGGTCGAGCGAGACGCCATCTTCGAGCGTCCCCAGCCAGACTACCTGAAGATGGCCGACCTGGAGTTTCAGCTCCACCAGCTCGAGATGCGCCTGGCAGACCTGTACGAAGAGACAGAGGCCAGCCAGCAGCGCTTCGCCGAGAACCTCGCCCGCATGCGGGTCGACATGGAGGAGCAGCAGACCGCCCTGCTGGACCTGGAGCGTCGACTCATATCCCACATTCAGGCAGCAAAGCCCAACAACCCACCACCGGGTATCGCCAGAAAATACGCTGAGTTCGAAGATGCCCTGGCCAGGTTGTTCGCCTTGCCTGGGTGAGCCCGAGCCCCGCGCTCCGGCGCCACCGTCCTCCTTGGGTCGTCGATGCCCACCCAGACCCGACCCGGCTCCGAGGAGGGAGTTGGCCCGACCAGCGTTTTTTCGGGAAGACCTGCGGCCATCGCCCGTAAGGCAATGCTTGACGTGTCACAGGCTGGACCGGATACT
>JAJRWW010000337.1 GCA_024276595.1 Myxococcota bacterium | reverse complement strand
CAGCGGCGGTCCTGGCAGATGCGGCCACCGGTGGTGGCCCTGGCAGACGCGACACCCGTGGCGCCAGATCAGCGGTAGGTGAAACTACGGATTGCATGCCCCTCCAGGTGGCCTACTCTTGTCTCAGGCACAGGAGCGAAGGATGGAGCTGATAAACGTGCTGCTGGTGGATGACCACCCGATGCTGAGACAGTCGTTGGCGCGGTGGCTGGAGGGGAAGCCCGGCGTGGCGGTGGTCGGAGAGGCTGGCGATGGCCGGACCGCCGTGGCCATGGCGGCAGAGCTCCGGCCGGACATCTGCGTGATGGACGTCTCCATGCCCGGGTTGTCTGGGGTGGAGGCAACCCGGAGGCTGGCGAAGGGGAGGTCGCGCACCAGGGTCATCGCCGTGACCCAGCATGAAGATCCGGCGGTGGTGGCCGACATGCTGGAGGCGGGTGCCATGGGGTACGTGCTCAAGAGCGATGGTGCCGACGAGCTCTTGCGGGCCGTCATGGCCGTGGCCGCGGGGCGTCGCCACCTCAGCCCCTCCATCTCCGACTGTCTGGTGGAGCCCTTCTTGAGCTACCACAGGAGCGGTGATGGCTCCAGCCGGGCGATGGCTCTCTCCGGGCGGGAGCGGGAGGTCGTTCAGCTCGTGGCGGAGGGGCACACCACCCGCGAGATTGCTGCGCTGCTGGAGCTTTCGGTGCGGACCGTGGAGTCGCACCGTCACAAGATCATGGGCAAGCTGGGGCTAAGGACGGTGGCGGGTCTGACCAAGTGGGCCATCCGCAACCGCCTCACCACGGTGGACGGGTAGGGACCGGACCTGGAGGCGGGCCATTGACCTTGACAGCCGCATGAGGTGGGGGGTTATGTAGCCCTGCTTTCGATGTCACGGTGCCAGGCGGCACAAGAGATGCACATGAGCTCACTAGCGCACCAGCCCCTGCGGAGCGTCGTCTTGCTCGGAGCTGTGGCGTTGGGAGTCGCCCAGGCCGCAGCCTGTGGGAGGTCAGGAGCGCCCCGGGACAGGCAAGGGGAGGATAGCAGGCCCGCTGTCGGGGCACCGAAGCAGCGGCGCGGCCCATCCCCGGTCATGCGACCTCCTCCTCGGCGTCGGACGCGTCCTAGGGTAGGTAGGGGGGATCCCCCTTCCAGCGCGTTGCCACCCTACGCTCGCCTGCCCGAAGACGCACTCGCGCAGCTCGAGCGGCGCAGGCTCGTGTCCTTTCCGAGTCGCTTCAACGGCAAGGTGCACGTAAAGCTCGAGGGGCCGGTCCGGATGATGTACCTTGGCAAGAGACTGGACGTGGTTCACACGCGCCTGGACATGCGCCATCCCACGGCCCTCATTTCCCCCTATCAGCGCTGTCTCCTGGTGGGGCTGGGGCTTTTTGCCAACCCGCCCCAGCAGCTCAAGCGGGCTGTGATGATCGGGCTGGGGGGGGGCGCCATTACGCGCTTTTTTCACATCAAGCGCCCCGACCTGGTGTTCCACTCCGTGGAGATCGACCCGGTGGTAGTGGCCGTGGCCCGGAGGTTCTTCGGCGTGAGGGACTCGGCCACCTATCGCAGCTACGCGGAGGATGGCCGGGCGTTCCTGGCTGCTGCCCGCAGCCCCTACGATCTCGTCATCATGGACGCCTTCGACGCCAAGGCCGCCTACCCCAGGCAGCTCGCCTCGGTGGAGTTCTTCCGGCTCGTGAAAAGGCGCCTGAACCCATGGGGGGTGCTCGTCATGAACTTCCTGGTGCACAGCCGCCGCATCTATGCCGATGTGCTCAAGACCCTGCGCCAGGTCTTCCCGTCAGCGGTGGCCCTGTCGCTGCGCCCATTCAGCTCGCTGAACGTGCTCATCCTGGCCACCGCAGACCCCAAGCTGCACCCCGACCGCGGCACCCTTCGCGACCGGGTTCGTCGCGTCCAGAGGCGCTGGGGCGTGACCTTCTCCCTTCAGCGCTGTATCGACACCATTGGCCGCGACCCGGTGGATCTCAGGCGCGCGCAGGTTGTCCACGATCCCCGGGGCGGGTGACAGATGGCATCCCCCCTGCAGCATCAGGGGGTCAGGTGAAGATGATCTGTGCTCCCGCGGATTTTTCGTAAAACTCACCCACGGTCAGGATCCCGTCCACGTCCTTCCACAGATCATTGGCGGTGTAGTGGAACATCTCCATGGCGGCCTTGCAGGCGTAGATCTCCCCGCCACCGTCGTGGATCATCTCCAGAAACTCGCGCACCGGGGGGATGTCCAGCTTCTCCATCTCCTTCTTCATCATGGATGTGGCCAGGGCGGACATGCCGGGCAGGCTGCCGATGACCGTGGGCATGTGCATGCCAGGGTTGCCCACGGTCGCCACCTTGATCCTGTCCATCTTGCGGTCGAGGATTCCCTCGAGCCCGAAGAAGGTGAAAAATAGCATGGCGTCGATGCCCTCCATCAGGGCGCCGTTGCCCATGATGAGCCCTGGGTAGAGCCCGTCCAGTGAGCCCTTGGACAGGATAATGGAGACCTTTTCGATGCTGTCGTCGCTCATGGGGTTGCCCCTCCTGGTCTAAATGCAGCCCTGTGGTTTGCCCAGCCCGGCGATGAGGGCAGCCTTCTTGGCCGGCCCCTTCGGGAAGAGCTTGTACAGCTCCTTGGTTCCGACGCCGCTTTCGTTTTTGAGCTTGCGCAATGATGGCGCCTGGCCGTTCTTTTCGAACTCCGCTCGCATGAAGTTGAGCACGAGCAGGTGCCTGTCGG
The DNA here is from genome assembly GCA_024276595.1 of Myxococcota bacterium. GTDB lineage: Bacteria > Myxococcota_A > Polyangia > HGW-17 > JAJRWW01 > JAJRWW01. Next base: position 2,251 of record JAJRWW010000337.1, on the reverse strand, counting down.
TGACCTCTATGCCGAGCTCTTGTGCGAGCCAACGCGCCACGTCCTCGTCCCACTGGCTTGGGTCGGTCATGAAGCCATCCTCGTCCACGGTGATGGTCTTTCCGTTGATGGTTTTTGTAGGCATTTGTGTCCTCCTGAGCGGATTCAATGTTTGGGGGCCCGGGTCGTGGGAGCCGGATCCCGTTGGCGTCGGTGTCGGATCCCGTGGGAGCTACGAGGCGGGCACCGCCGTGGCCGTGGTCTCAGTTGCCGTGGCCTCCAGCGCCGGGTGTGCCGCTCGCCGACTCAGCTCCTGGGCGAAATGGGTGACAAATCCCATGGTGGCTCCAAGCAGTCGCCGCATCTCCGGTCGCCTGGTGAGGCGGAGCGCTCGCCACAGGGAGTAGCCTTCCACCGTGCGGGGGTCCTGCTCGGCGCTTGCCTCGAGGGATGCCCGGAGCGCCGGGAGCAGGCTCCCCGCCGAGAGCGCCCGCACGAGGGCGTCGGTGGTTGTCTGGAGGTCGGCGGCCACCTGAAAGTAGCCCTTGCGCTCCAGCTCGTCGAGCTTCGATATGACCGCGTGGAAGATGTCGTTGGTGATGGGGGTGGCGTCGCGCATGAGGTCTGCGGCGCTCTCCAGCTTGTCCAGCCCATCAGCGATGCGACTGGTGTTTCGCAGGAGCTTCTTGGCCAGGTTGGTGAAGTCTCCTGTGCGCACGAAGGGAGTGACATCGTCCAGCTCCTGTACGGCGCTCGCAAGCACGTCCTTGGCGATGCGCGTGAGGTCGTCCTTGAGCTCTTCCATGGCCTGGGAGTGGCGCCTCTGGTCGGCCAGATCCCGCTGGATGTCTTCCAGAGCTTCACGAATGGCACAGATCTGCTGCTCCAAGGTCTCCGCAGGGTCCTCGGTGCCAGCCCCTCGCGCAGCACGCTCGTCCTGGGCCACACCCTTGGGGGAGAGAGGCTGCGCCAGCGCCGGTGTCTTGTTGTCGCTACGCTCCTGTCTCATTGTTACCGCCTCTTGCCTTCCATCATCATTTGTGAGGAGACAGGCAGGTCCGTGCCCCTGATGAGCAGGTGCCAGTACATCCACCGGAACATCATCTTGCCGTAGTGGTTCATGCGCGTCTCCTCCAGCAGGGAGAAGGGACCGATGCCGGGAAGAGGAAAGTTGCCAGGCAGGGGCTCGGTCTCGTAGTTGAAGTCGATGAGGATGCCCTTGCCGAAGCCGGACTCGATGTAGCAGTTGGCGTGGCCGTCGAAGCTCTGCCGAGGCTCCCTGCCCTCGATTGCGCACAGGAGGTTCTCTTGCAGTATGTCCGACTCGAAATGGGCCACCGACCCGGCCTTGGAGCTGGGCAGGTCAGTGGCGTCGCCAATGACGAAGATGTTCTCATGGGCCTTTGAGCGGAGGGTGCTCGGATCTGTGGGCACGAGGTTGAGCTCGTTGCCCATTTCCGAGCGTGCAATGAGCTCGTCTCCTTTGTTCACTGGCACCGTCACGAGCAGGTCGTACGGTATCTCCTGCTCCTCGTAGTCGGAGATCACCTGGCGAGCCGGGTCCACCTCGGCCAGGTCGAACTCGGTGGTGAGCTGGATGTTCTTCTGCTGGAGGAAGTTGCCGAGCACCTGCGCAGCCTTTGGCTTGGTGAACGCCCCCGGGAGGGGAGTCACGAATCGGATCTCCACCCGGTCTCGGATCCCCTGCTCTGTGAAGAACCAGTCGGCCAAGAACACGAACTCCAGCGGTGCCACTGGACACTTGATGGGCATCTCGGCCACGTTGAGCACCAGGCGCCCACCCTCCCAGTACTTCAGGAAGCGCCCCAGGGCCACCGCGCCTTCCACCGTGTAGAAGTCGAAGATGTTCTTGCGCCACCCAGCCTCTGCGAGCCCCTCGGTCTCATGGGGACAGGTCTTGACCCCTGTGGCGATGATCAGAAAATCGTAGCCCAGCACCTGGCCGTCGGCCAGGCGCACCTGGCTCTTGTCCGGCAGAATGCGGTCGATGCCGGAGAAGACGACCCGTACCCGGGGGGGCAGAAAGTCCATCTTTGGCTTCTCCACGTCCTTCTGGTCGTAGATACCGAAGGGGATGAAGAGAAACCCCGGCTGATAGTAGTGGGTCCTGTACTGGTCCACCACAGTAATGGACCACTGCTCCTCTGGCAGGACGCGGTCCAGCTTGTTGGCCATCATCGTGCCGGCTGTGCCAGCACCCAGAATCAGGATCCGTTTCATGATGCTCTCATCTCCTTCCGTTCATTCATTG
>JAJRWW010000025.1 GCA_024276595.1 Myxococcota bacterium | reverse complement strand
GTACAGGTGTAGCGGGATGTGTCCTGTTGGAAACCCGAGACAGGCGAGAAACCCGACACAGGTCTCCCTGCCTGGCACAGGTGCTCACTGGCGAGCCATCCGACGCATGAACCGGTACAGGGTGGATCGGCCAACGCCGAGCAGGCGCGCGGCCTTGGACTTGTCCCATCTGGTCTGGCGCAGGGCGCCCAGGACCTGCTCCTCTCGCAGCTTTCGGGCGGGGCCCCGGGTCCGCCTCGGCCTGGTGGCCACGGCCAGTATCTCCGAGGGCAGGTGTCTCGGCTCCAGGAGCCCGGAGCGACATTTCACCGAGGCGTACTCCAGGATGTTCCGCAGCTCGCGCACGTTCCCTGGCCAGAAGTAGCTGGTCAAGGCATCCAGCGCCTCGCTGGAGACTGTGATTGGCGGTCTCCCGGTCTCGAATGCGACCGTTTCCAGGAAGTGATCCACCAGCAGCGGGATATCCATTGGGCGCTCGCGAAGCGCGGGGACGTGGATCGGGGCAACACAGAGCCGATAGTAGAGGTCTCTCCGAAAGAGCTGCTTCTCCATTAGCTGGCTCAGGCTCTGGTTGGTGGCGCTGACGATGCTAACGTCCACCCGGATGGGCTTCTCGCCTCCAAGGCGCTCGAACTGCTGCTCCTGGAGCACCCGCAGCAGCTTCACCTGTACGCTGAGGGGCAGATCCCCGATCTCGTCCAACAGGAGGGTCCCTCTGTGTGCGAGCTCGAAGCGTCCTCGCTGATCCCGGACAGCGCCAGTGAAGGAGCCGCGCATGTGCCCGAAAAGCTCACTCTCCAGGATCCCTTCGGGCAGGGCCCCGCAGTTGATGGCCACGAAGGGCCTGTTGGCCCTGGGGCTCTCCTGGTGGATGGCGCGCGCCACGAGCTCCTTGCCGGTGCCGCTCTCCCCCTCGATGAGCACCGGCAGGTTGGATGGGCCCAGCTCCCGGATCTGCTCGAAAAGAGCGAGCATGCTCGGGTCGCGGGCCAGCAGATCGCCGCAGGTGCGGTAGCGTCGTGCCCGGCGCCGCAGGGTGTCCAGCTCGGTCTGGTCGGTAAAGGATACCAGTGCACCCACGTTGCTTCCGGCGGGATCTCCCAGGGGGCGGATGGTCATCTCGAGGACTCGCTTTGTGCGGTCGGGGCGCTGGAACTCCACGTGGCAGGTCTTGCTCTCCCCGGGGCTGGCAGGAGGCTTGAGCCCGTCGCAAAAGGCGCAGTCCCCGCCGCAGAAGCGTCTGGGCCGGAAGACCTTGTGGCAGTCCTTGCCCAGCACGTCCCGGCGGCTGTAGCCTGTCATGGCCTCGGCGGCCTCGTTGAAGTAAAAGATGCGGCGGCTCTGGGTGTGCGCCAGGACGCCATAGGCCAGGTTGTCCAGCACCAGCTCCAGGTTGCGTCGGGCCATGGAGAGGCCCCGAAGGGTCTCCGAGGCGAAGAGGCCCACGATGCGCTGGCGCAGGGAGTCCCGCAGGTGGCGGAAGGCGGAGAGCTGCTCATCGTCGGCGCCACTGTCGGGTGTGGTCAGGGGCCAGTGGAACTGCGGAGGCATCCCCGGCAGGCTCAGGTCGCTCTCCGGATCCACGGTCCCCAGGGTAACGACCACGTCGAAGGCGAACACCTCGAGGTCGAGCACCGTCCGGAGGGGGAGAGCCATGATGTCGATCCCCTCCTCCAGCATTACCGCGGTGGCCAGGGGATGATAGGGTGCTGGCCGCGTGGAGGCGGCCAGCACCTCGGTCCCCTCTGGGGCGACTCGGGTGGCGATTCCCTGCGCCATGAGCTGCAGGCTTTGCTCGCCACGGCTCAGAAAGAGCATGCGGTGCCTGGCTGCTGGGGGGCTGCCGCCCACCCGCTCGTGGGTAGGGCCCATGGTCCAGTAATACCATAGTGAAGGTGGTGATGACAGGGAATGGGGGGCCAGTGCTTTCGAATGGGCAGCCATATCGTGCTGCAATACCCGGTAATACCCCTTGATCGATCTTAACCCTCAGTGAATATATAAGAGAATGAGCAATTCTGGTTCCTACGATTCTTTGATTCAAGATGAGCTGGACGCGCTCTGGATCCGATCAGAGGAGGGGCTCGACTCCAGGGGTTGGCCGGCAGCCGCCAGGCGGATCCTCCAAAAGCACCTTCGGCTGGATCGCGCCCTCTCGGAGGTGTCGCTGCTGCTGCTGGGAGCTGAGCGGGCGGGCATGGAGGAGACGTTGTCGAGGATGCTCGCTGTCCTGGGCAAGGCGCTGGACCTGGATCGAGCAGTGGTATACAGGATCCCACGGGGGGGAGGGCCCCTTTGCCGGCGGGCCAGCTTTCTGGCGGAGCTGGTTGGGGTCAGGCCCGCCCTCGAGGCCGGCCCGCTGGATGGAGTGAGCCCGGGGAGCCTGCCCTCCCTGCTCGGGAGGACCTCGGCCGGGGAGATGCTCTCGCTCCCCTCCATCGCCGCGCTGCCGCCGGGACCGGAGCGGACGCTGCTGCATGGCCACGGCGTCATCTCCTTGCTGGCCATCCCCCTGGTCGCGGAGGGGGCCGACGGTCACCTGCTGTGCTTCGAGTCCCTCACGGCCGAGCGGAGCTGGCTGCGCTCCGAGGTGGAGCTCTGCTGCACGGTGAGAAACCTCCTCTCTGGCGCCCTCGAGCGACATTTCGTGCTGGAGGCCTTGAGCCGATCCCAGCGGTTGAGC
>JAJRWW010000336.1 GCA_024276595.1 Myxococcota bacterium | reverse complement strand
GGAGGCTGCGGAGAGCTGCGACGGCACAGCGCTTGGCGGTGCGAGCTGCCTGTCGCTGGGCTTTGACGGCGGTGCTCTCTCCTGCGCAACCGACTGCTCCTTCGACACCAGCGCCTGCACGGCGTGCGGTGACGGCCAGGTCGATCCGGGCGAGGAGTGTGACGACGGCCCGGCCAACAGCGACACCAGCCCGGATGCCTGCCGCACCGACTGCACCCTCCCCTCCTGCGGTGACGGGGTCTGCGACACTGCAGACCAGGGCGGAGCCTGTCCGGCGGACTGCCGTGTGATCGTCTTCGCGGACGACTTCGACGGCCCCTGGAAGAACGGCTGGAGCACTGGAGATCTCTACCCGGGGATAGCTGAGGACCTCGTGGACACCTGGGAGCCGGCCACCAACGCCTCCCACAGCGGCTCCAAGTCCCTGTGGTGCGCGGGCGAAGGGAGCAACAGCACCACCTACGACAACAACATGGGCGCCTGGGCCGTTCACCCGGTGGACCTGACCGCTGCTGCCGGGTATCCGGTCTATTACGACATGTGGCTCTGGGTCGAGATCACCGACCCCGACGACTACTTTGCCGTCAGCTACAGCCTGGACGGGGGCTCCAACTGGAGCACCCTGGCGGTGATCGGCGGCGACACGGGCGGCTGGGTGTTCCGCACCTACGACCTCTCCGTGGCCGCGGGCAACCCCAACGCCGTGATCGGCCTCTACTTCTACTCGGACGGCTGGGACAGCTCCACCCACGGCGCCTACGTGGATGACGTCAGGGTCTCCTACGTGCAGTAGCCAGGCGCGACCCAGCCTGCCATGTCCAGACCATGGGCCTGCGCTCACAGCCCGGAGAGGAGCCTGCTCCCGGTGTCGGTGATGACGGCCCTTAAGTACTCACAGCGCGGCTCGGCGCGCTCCAGGTAGCGCTCCAGCACCTCCGCCCGGTCAGGGTGCCGCTCGGCCTGCGCCAGCAGCGCCTCGCAGATGGCCTCGTCCGCCAGGAGGCGGGTGAGGCGCTCCGCGTGGAGCATGGCCCAGCCAAAGTCCCGCTTCGGGTCCCAGTGCTTGAGAAAGGACCCGGGCCACTCGGTGATGGGCTTGCCGGTGAGCGATCTGAGCTTGTCCGAGGCGGTGCGGGTGAGCAGGTACTGCTGCACCCCGGTGGAGACCTGCTGGATCCGGGCAACCCTCCGGGCGAGGGGGTTGGAGGCCGAGTAGGCCCGCACCCTGCACTCGGCCAACCGCTTGACGAAGGCCTGCGGGTTCTTCATGATCCCCATGAGGGTATCCTTCATCGCCATGAGTGACTGTATCTGGCTCGTACCCTCGTAGATGGGCATGACCACGGCGTCCCGCAAGAGCTTCTCGGCGCCATACTCCACCATGTAGCCGTTGCCCCCCAGTATCTGGATGCAGCGGCGCCCCATCTCCACGGCCTTCTCCGCGGCCAGGTACTTCAGCAGGGGGGTCACCCGCCGCCCCGCCGCCCTGGCGTCGGCGAGCTGCCGCTCCAGCTCTGGGCGGCGCTCCCTGAGGAGGTCTGGCGCCAGCCGCAACAGCAGCCCGATCTTGGTGGCCAGCTCCTCCTGGTATGCGGCGAACATTGCCAGCGCGCGCAGCCCCTGGATGTCCGTGCGCATCTCGTCCAGGTAGTCTGCGATCATCTCGTGGCGGTCGAGGGTCTTGCCCATGGAGACCCGTGACCCGGCGTACTCCTTGGCCTTACGATAGGCCGCCTCGCAGAGCCCGATGGACTCGAAGCCGACCCCCACGCGGGCGTTGTTCATGAGCGCGAGCATGAGGCGAAACCCATCGCCTCTCTCTCCGATGAGGTGGGCAGGGGTTCTATCGAACACCACCGATGCGGTCACCGAGCCGTGGTGGCCCAGCTTCTCCTCCAGGCGGTCTATGGGGGCCAGGCGCCTGCGGTTGCCCTCGGCGTCCTCCTCGTAGGTGGGAACCAGGAAAAGGGAGAGCCCCTCCAGGCCGGCAGCGGGGTCCCCGGACGCTCCCTCTCGCCTCTCCGTGCGGGCGATGACAAAGTGGTACTTGCCGTGCCCAGACGTGATGAAGATCTTCTCCCCCGAGACCACCCATCCCCCCTGCTCGTCCAGCTCCCCCCTGGTCCGCAGAGCGCCCATGTCACTCCCGGCGCCCGGCTCGGTGATGTCCATGCAGCCCCAGGCCTTCCCCTGGGCGATCTCCCGGATGTAGTCGCCGAAGCGGGTCCGGGTGATCTGGAGGGTCTCCTGGTCGAGCTCGGTGCTCCCCTCCATGATGGAGAACATGAGCATGGCCATGGCCATGCCACCGTGAAAGCCGAAGTGAGCCATGGTGGAGACATCCGCGCGGGCGAAGAGCTCGGAGTAGATGTGCTGTACCAGCATGGGGGCGTTCATGCCCCCGAGCTCCCGGGGCAGACACATGGCGAAGAGATCCAGCTCCCCCAGCTTCTCGAAGATCTGCCCCAGCCTGGTCGGAAGATAGGCCTCTCCATCCTCCAGGCGCACCCCCTCCGCGTCCATCTGGGCAACGTGGGGCGCCACCTCCTCGGCCACGAGCTGGCCCACCAGCTCCAGCACGTCCTCGATGAACTGGCGCCCCTCCTCCACGCTGGCGTGACCGCCTGGGAGCCGAAAGCCCATCTCCGCGTGCTCCAGGACGGTACCCCAGTCGAGCCACTGCTCCACGTAGTACCTGAGATCCTCGTTGTCCAGGTAGAAGCTAGCCACTTGTGACCTCCATCTCAAGGTGCCTTACGCCATGGGCGCCCAGGATCTCACCCTCGGGAGCCTGGCGAACGGCCCCACCGTACCCCATGTGTGGCCCATGAGGCAACGCGCCCCGAGGTGGGCGACGGGCTACCCGGGCGCGCCAGCCGACCAGGGGCGACGGCGCAGCAGCAGCAGCAGCGCGAGCAGGAGCCACGGCAGCCCTTCGCCCCTCCCAGACCGGCAGGAGCAGCCGCCCGTGACCAGCTCCGCTGGGCCGCCCGGGGGGACCGCGTCTGGCGGGGCGGCACCGTCTGGCCCTGGCGATGCGCCGTCGGGCGAGATGGCCCCATCGGGCGAGATGGCCCCATCGGGCGAGATTGCGGCGTCGGGAGCCGGGGTGGATGCGTCCGGCTCCACCACGGCGCTGTCCGGACAGACCTCCTGGCAGGTCCCCCACTGGCAGTCTGCCTGGCAGGTCTGGGTCCCCCCACAGCTCCCGCAGCCCTGGGTGGCCCCCTGGGAGCAGACCCCCTCACCAGCACAGGCGCTCCAGGCCCCCCACTGGCAGTCGCCACCGCAGGTGCGGGAGCTGGATCCGCAGTTGCCGCAGGTATCGCTCTGAACGTCCCCCGGGTTGCACTCGCACTGCTGGCACGAGCTCACCCCGGGCTCGTAGATAAAGTGCATGGTGGGCGAAGCGGCGGCGGCGTTGAAGTTGCGGCTCTGCACACCATACCAGGAGTAGCAGCCCTGCTCCTGCACATCGATGGATCCATCCGGGTAGACTGCGTTGACCCAACCCACGTGACCGTAGCTCCCCGAGTTGCAGTGGGAGGTGTTCACCTCGCAAACGAATATGGTGGACTCGCAAGGGGTCGTGAGGAGGGTGTAGCCGTTGCTCTGGGCGTAGGAGTCCCAGGTCTCGGCGTTGGTGCACCACTGCAGGGCCACGCCCCAGTCGCAGCAAGCCCTGTGCCACGCATACCAAACACAGTTGCCGTGGTCCTGGCCCAAAGACGAGTTGGAGCAGCAGATGCAGAAGTTGTTCGCGCCGCAGTTGCACGTGTCCTGCACCCCGCCGCACTGGTACACGGCCCGAGCCGGTCTCACGGAAAGCACAAGGAAGGCCGGCACGAGGGCTGCGGCCACCAGCAAGGGGACCACCGACCCGAATGTGGCATTTCTCTCCCTCACGGCGTCCCCCGCAGGGGAGCCGGGATCGAGAAGATCCCGCCAGAGCGCCAGTCGGCAAAGACGATCCTGGAGCCATCGGGCGTGACCACCGCACTGAGGGCAGCGCGCGGCTCCGAGCCGCCGAGAGAGATGGGCTGGCTGCGGCCAGAGCGCAGGTCGAACACCCTCAGCTCCGCCTTGGCGACGATCCCGGATCGCCCTGATGTCACCACCTGGCCCACAACCGAGTACACCAGCCGCTCCCCGTCGGGGAACCAGGAGGGGCGTGCTCCCGGGCCGATAACCCTGGTGCGCCCGCTGGCCACATCCAGCAGGAGCAGCTCGGACCTGGCGAGGGTGCCAAAGCAGTAGGCAACGTGGCGCCCATCCGGCGAGACCCGAGCCCCCCAGGCGCCCGGATCCAGAGGCACGGTGCGGGCGCCCTCGGGGCCCACCACGGTGACCGTGCCCAGGCGGCTGTTGGAGTAGAAGGCTCGCCCCTTGACGCGGTGGACCTCGTGGCCCCACTCGGGGTCGTAGTCGAGGGGAGCGCAGGGGTCGAGGGGCTCCCAGGTCTGTGGGTCCAGCCCTTCGGACTCGGCCCCGCTGCCAAAGCAGAGCACGTCCCTGCCGCCGTCCTCGCGCCAGCGCCAGGGCCCACGGAGGTGGCGATCCACCTCCCTCTCCTTGCCACCAGAGACAGGGATCAGAAAGAGCCCCTCGCCACGAAAGCCGGCCACGGCGATCCAGTTACCAGAGGGGCTCACCACAGGCGACACCCGAAAGGCGCCCCGTGGGGAGAGACGAATGGTCCCCTGCTCATAGGTGGTCGACCTCCCGAGCCCAGCCTGGATCTCGGCCGTTTGCCCATGGCCTCCACCCCGCTCACAGGCCACGGGCGCCCAGAGCGCCCAGAGGGCCACGAGCAGAAAGGGCCTGACGGAAGCAGGTAAGGCGCGCACCATCACGTGCTCGATCATACGACAGCAGGGCCGGGCAAGACAAGGGAGTTTCTCTTCTTCGTGGTCGAGCACATGGAAAGCTGGCTCCTCGCGGATGGCGCTTGCGACAGACATCTTTGCAGGGTATCCCTTGGCTCGATCACCACAGGAGGAGACACATGCGAAGGATCAGCGTCCTGGCGCCCAGGAGCCTGGCTCTGCTTGGCGCCATGTGGCTGGGAGGCTCCTGGAGCGGCTGCACCCAGGGGCACGAGCAGCCCAGAACAGACCAGAGCGTCCTTGGCTCCAGGTTGTCTGAGCGGACGGGGCCAACGGGCCCGATCATCTCCCCGTCCGAAGCCGCGGTCCCAGCCGCCGGATCCAGTCTCTGGACATCGTCGCAGCGCGATGAGCTAGGCTACCCTCGCTACCCCACCTACAGCAGCGGCCTGGTGGTTTTTTCCGCTGAAGGAGACCTCTGGCAAGTGTCTGCAAGCGGCGGCCTGGCCCGACGTCTCACCGTGCACCGGGGGAGGGAGCTCTTCGCCCATTTCTCTCCCGACGGGAAGTGGCTCGCCTTCTCCGGTGACTACGAGGGGAACCAGGACGTGTACGTGATGCCCGCCGTTGGCGGGCGCCCCAGGCGCCTCACCTACCACCCCTCGGGTGACCAGGTCCTCGGCTGGACCCCCGACTCCAAGGCGGTCCTCTTCCGCTCCCGGCGCTTTCACCCTCACGGGGCGTGGACCCTGCACACCGTCTCTCTCTCAGGCGGAATGCCCAGGCGACTGCCGCTGGCCCGCGGGGCTCGCCTCTGCTGGGAGCCAGGAGGCAAGCGAGTTGCAATCAACCGCCTCTCCCGAGACTTCCGGCACTGGAAGCGCTACGCCGGGGGGCGGGCCGCGCAGATCTTCATCGGTGACCTGGAGGGGGGAGCCTTCAAGAAGGTGACCACCTTCAAGGGCACCAACGCATACCCCATGTGGCACCAGGGACGCATCTACTTCGCCAGCGACCGCACCGGGACAGTGAACATCTGGTCCATGTCGGCCTCTGGCGGGGACCTCCGGCAGCACACCCGGTTCTCCGAGCTCGATGTTCGCTTTCCCTCCCTGGGCCAGGGCAAGATCGTCTACCAGCACAGGTTTGGCCTGCGCCTGCTGGACCTCGCCACCGGCAAGGACCGCCCAATTCCGGTGCGGATCCTCTCGGACGCCACGCGCACCCGCGTCCGCTTCACCAGCCCGACCAGGTACCTGAGGCGCTACGACCTCTCGCCCCATGGGGCTCTCCTCGCCGTGGAGGTACGCGGAAACCTGCACCTGGTCCCCGTTGAGAAGGGCGCAAGGAGGATCACCCTCAGCCGGGGCTCTGGCTCCCGGGAGCAGGGCATCGCCTTCTCCTCCAGCGGACGCTGGCTGGCCACGGTCTCCGACGCCACGGGCGAGATGGAGATCTTCGTGTACGACACCCAGGGCAAGGAGCCGCCCCGCCAGGTCACCCGCGAGGGGGACAGCTTCAAGTTCACTCCCGTCTGGTCGCCCGACGGCAAGACCCTGGCCTTTGCCGACAGCAACAACCGGCTCCTGCTGGTGCCCGCCTCCGGTGGAGCCCCCCGGGAGGTCGACCGCAGCAAGCGCGGACGCATCTACGGCTACACATTCAGCCCCGACAGCCGCTGGCTGGCCTACGCCAAGCTGGACGACAACTACTTCTCCTCCATCTTCCTGCTCGAGGTGGCCACCAGGAGGATCGTGCGCGTCACCGACAGCTTCCACGACGACTGGAGCCCCCGCTGGTCACCTGACGGCAAGTACCTGGTCTTCCTCTCGGATCGCACCGTGAACCCGGTGCTGGACAAGGTCGACCTGGAGGCGATCCTGGACAAGATGACCCGCCCCTACCTGGTGCTCCTCTCAAAGGAGACCAGGTCTCCATTTCTGCCCAAGGGAGCCAGGGCCGAGCCTCCAGGGGCACACAGGCCAGCGCCCGCCGGGATGCGGGCCACCGGTCGCATCCAGCTTCACACCGACGGCATCGCCGACCGGATCGTGCCGGTGCCCGTGAAGGCCGGCAACATCCGCGGCCTGTGGGTGGGCGGCAAGGCGCTCATGTACCTGCGCATCCCGACCATGGGGATGGTGGACTGGGAGAAGGCCTCGTGGGGGCAAAGGGACGTGACCTTCCCCATGTACCGCTTTGACCTGAGCACCAAGAAGGAGACCCTCTTCGCGCCAGCCGTCCGGGGCTACTCCGTGTCCCATGACGGCAAGACCGTCGCCTTGCACCTTCGCAAGGGCAAGATCGCGGTGTTCAAGCTGGGCCCCAAGGCTCTCCGCGGCAAGGCGCTCGCCGAGAAGGTGCTGGCCCTGGGGACCATTCGCGAGCAGGTGGAGCCCCGCGCTGAGTGGCGACAGATATTCAACGAGGCCTGGCGCCTCATGCGTGACTTCTACTGGACCCGCGACATGGCAGGCGTGGACTGGAAGGCCATGTACAACAAGTACAAGCCGTTTCTGTCGCGCGTCACCACCCGAGAGGAGCTG
>JAJRWW010000335.1 GCA_024276595.1 Myxococcota bacterium | reverse complement strand
GCCAGCAGCTCCTGCAGGCCCAGGTCCGCCTCCGGGGGCACGGTGGCCCAGAGGCGGCCATCGTCCAGGATGCCGCTGGCCGTGATGGGGAGCAGGTCTGGTGCGTCCAGAGCCGCCAGGCACTCCAGGTCCCGCTGAGCTGCCTCCATGGCCGCTGGCCCCGCGCCCGCGGGGTCGATCATCCAGATTCGCGCGGGCTCGGTGCCCCAGTGGCCGGCGTAGAGCACGGCCTTCTGGTCGACGAGCAGCGGCTTTTCCAGCTCTATGGACACGGGTCGAAAGTGTCTTGGAGCAACCTGCTCCCTGGCCAGACTACCACGGCCTCCCCAGAGTGAACAAAAATCCCCGGAGGATCTTGGCCCGGGTCGAGGATCACCGGCCTGGCACAGAGGCTGTGCCTTTGCGAGCCATCACTGGAGGACGAAGGCCTCCAGGCGGCTGATGGGATCTGCGGACCAGTCGTAGATGTACTCGGCGGCCCAGATGGTGCCGTCCGTGTCCACCGCCACGTCCACGAAGAAGCCGTGCCCGGGATCCCCTGCCCGCAGGGGCGCGGGGGTCCAGTCACCGGGGCCGTTGCGTGCGGCGATCCAAAGGTCGGCGGTGGTGCCGTCCTGGTACAGCACGGTGGGGGTGGAGCCATCGAAGAATATCACGCTGTCGAGGCCCACCACGTGCTCTCCGTCCGGGCGGAGGCCGTCATCTATGATCTCTCGCAGCAGGGTGGCGCCGCTGGTGTCGGTCACAAAGTAGATGAGGTCATCGGACACTGCGTCGGTGTAGCTGAGGTGGATGACGTCGCTGGCGTCCACCGCCATGGAGATGTAGAGGCCCATGTCAGTGTATGCGTCTCCATCCAGGGTGTGGGCCTGCCAGCCCGCGCCCTCGTCCACGGCCAGGCGTGCCAGGCCCAGGGTGCGGTCGTGGTAGGCCAGCACGGGGCTTCCATTGGAGAGCCAGGCAGTGTGCACGTACAGCCCCGTCCCCTCGGGGTGGTCCACGTAGGCGGGCTCGGTGAGCACTGCCACGCAGGCGCCCGCCACGCAGCCCTCCCCGCTGGGGCAGTCGGAGCAGGATGGATCCTCCTGGATGCAGTACCAGGTGTCGGCGACGCACAGCTCACCCTCACCACACATGCCGGTGCAGGGGACCGGTGTCCAGTCCACGACCTCTATGGACCAGTCGGATGCGTCCGCCGGGTCCGTGACCGAGGCCACGGCGTAGCGCAGCTCGGAGATGCGGCCGGCGGGGTCCGCGGGGTCCACCAGGCCGGTGACCATGTACGCCACCTCGGGGCGGCCATCGGCGGAGAGGTGCAGGGCGGTGTACCAGGCGGAGACACCCTCGGGTGCGAGCTCCTCTATGTAGCTGGTCTCGAAGGCGCCGGGGAGGCCCCGCGCCAGCTTCACGCCGCCGTTGGTGATGTCCACGTAGCTCACGTAGATGGTCCCGTCGTCGGCCAGGGCCGCGCTGGTGAAGGTGCCCACGTTGTCTCCCTTGGCGCGAATGCCGTTGCGGTAGCCGTCGGGGTCCAGGATCTGCGGGCCGTCCGGTACGCCGTCCACCGCCTCGGGCACCAGGCCGGTGCCGTCCACGGTGGCGACCACCAGATCGGTGTAGCGGTCGCTGTAGCAGCTCACGTACACATTCCCCTCCCGGGCCACGATGGAGAGGAAGCGCCCGTAGTCATCCGGATCCACCTCCGTGGGCTCGCCCACGCACTCGCACAGCACCGGGACCGGATCGCAGGAGGACGCGTCCAGGGTCATGGGCTCGGTGCCGGCCAGCTCCTGCCCTTCGAGGCACTCCAGGTCGTCGTTTGTGCACACGAGGGGGATGCCTCCGTCGGGGCAGAGGTTGTTGCCGTCGCTGGGCTTCTTCCCGCAGTCACAGTTGGTGGCCGGGGCCGAGAGGGCCAGGACGAGCACCAGAAAAGGGAGCCGGCGTCCGCCCCGCCGCCCGCCTTCCCGTCGTCCTCGCCGCCGAGCTACCCAGAGGCCCAACAGCACCATGGCCAACCAGCCGAGGCCTCCACCTGCGCCGGCCTGACAGCCCAGCCCGCAGCCCCCATCAGAGGGGGGCACGGTCACACGCCCGTAGAGGGCGTCGACGGGAACAGGAGGCGCGTCGGCCACGTTCCCCGCCTCGTCGCGCACCCGGACGGCCAGCTCTCCGCGCCAGCCCAGTGGGAGATCGAAGGTCGTGATGCCGGTCTGCCAGTCGCTCCACAGCCCCTGGCCCAGGCGAACCGACCACTGCAGGCTCTCGGGCGGGCTCACCCTGTCTCGGCCAGTGAGCACCAGGCGCTCCGGGTGTCGCACCACGAGGGCCTCGGGCGGCTCGGCGTCCACTATGAAGGAGACCCTGGTGGGGGTCGGATCGAGGGTCCCGGGGGCACCCTTGATCCGGGCGCGAACGTCGATGTGATGGTGCCCCTGCAGGAAGAACACCGGCCTTCGCAGGGTCACCAGCGGGGAGTCCGTGAAGGGGGACCAGAGGCCCCCGTCGAAGCGATACTGCCACTGCAAGGGGGTGCCAGGCTCGGAGGTCGTGACACCGCCCAGCTCGAGGGTGACGCTGGGGGCGTCGCCGTAGAAGTCCTCCAGCCTCCGAACCCGGAAGGAGGAGGCGGGGGGAGTGTACTGTGCAACCAGGGTGGCAGTGGTCTCCACCTGGAGCTTCCCACGCCTGAAGTTGGGGTTCTGGTAGGCCAGGTCCGCGTAGATGGCCAGGAGCGTGTTGTTGTCCACCGAGGTGATCCCGCCCTCGTCGATGATCAGCGAGAAGCCCTGCATGTCCGGGAGGTCGATGGGCGGGATGGCGCCTCCGAGCATCCCGGCGACCATGCCCATGAGGGTGGGGAAGATGGCGGCCAGGTCTGCGGGGTCCTCCTCCAGGAGCTGGGAGTCGGTGACCTCCAGGTTCTCGAAGGCGTCTCCCAGGTCTCCAATGACTGGCACGAGCTGGTTCTGTGCGTTTACGGCGAGCGCCATGGGGATGGCCAGGTAGCCAATGAGGCGGAACAGCCGCACGAAGCGGTAGTCGATGAGCGCATAGAAGTCTATGGCGAAGTCGTCGGAGCGGATGGTGAACAAGGGGGTGTTGATGGTGTACTCACCGGTGCTCGGATCCTGGGAGAGGTCCGGCTCCGACAGCTCGAAGTACAGCGGGTTCTGCGGCCGCACAGAGACCACGATGGGGGTGTCGTCCCCGTGGGAGACCTCGTAGATCGAAGGGATCATGATGGCGAAGGTCCCCGAGGTCAGAAACTCTGTCTCGTTGGGGCCCACGTCCAGGCAGAGCATGCCGGAGTCGTAGACGGCGTAGCCCGCCGCATCCAGGAACTTTTTGTGGATGCCGATGCCCACGTGATAGGGCTGGTTGTCCGTGGGCCGGAGGTTGCCCTGGAAGGCCTGCGATACCGGAGCGGGGGTGAGGTCCGGGGGATCCCGCTGGGGGACGCACTGGTTGTGCTCCGGTGACAGGGCGCCGCCGTACATTCCCAGGGACACGCCGCTGTTGTTGGTGGTGGCGTAGCCTCCCATCCAGGCGTGGATGTCCATGTTGGCCTGGAGGCCGGGGGCGATGGAGGCCATCATGGAGCCCAGGTCCATGCGACCCTCGGTGCCCATCATGGCCACGCATCCGCTGCCACTGTCCTCCTGGCAGTAGGTGCCGTCGCAAGAGGAGAGCTGCGGGCATTGCTGGCCCTGGTCGCAGGGGGTGCAGAGGGACTCGAGCATGGGCCCGACCATGTCGTCCACCATCCCGGTGATCTGGTCGACGATCATGCCCTCTGCCAGCACCTCCACCACCCAGCAGGTGAAGCCGCCGGAGATGTCGATGTCGCCGTCCTCGATGTTTTGGATCTCGGCCAGAGGCGCGCTCGGGTCCGACGGGTCGGTGCTGACCCTGATGGAGGTGCGGCCGCTCACCGGGTCGATGTCGAAGACGACCTTCGTGACCACCGTGATGTGGTCGGTGTTGTCGCGCCTGGTGTCCACGTCTATGTCGCAGCTAACGCCGCCGTGGGTCTTCAGGGGGTTGGTGGACCAGATGTTCATGTTGAGCTGCACGTCTATCTGGTTCCCCGGAGGATCCTCGGGGGTGAGCTGCATGGAGAGGATCTCCATCTGGAGGTTGCACGGCGGCTGGTCAGGGGTGCAGACGCCGCCCTGGTCGGTGCCGCAGACGTCCACGGTGATGCCCAAAAAGCCAGTGTCGATGTTGCACTGGGGTGGGATGTCGAACGAGAGGCCGCCCGGTATCATGTCGGCGATGATCCCAGGGGCGTTCTGCTCCACGAAGCCCACGCCAGACTCTGTGAGCCTGACCTGCATGCCGTTCTCGATGCGCGCGGCAGCGGGGAAGCCGCCAGGGATCTCCGTCATCCCGCATCCAGCGCACCCAGAGCAGCCCCCCCCGCCGCTGCAGTGGGAGAGCAGCAGCGCGAGGGCAAGGCCCGTTGCCAGACGAGAGAAAGGCACCTTGTTAAATAGTCTCACAGAAACACCTCCTGCCGTGGGCACATCACCTTTGGCCACGCCGATCCCATCGGGAGCCAAGGGCACCTAACATCAGTAAACACTCTCACTCGCAGGTATCGTAGCACCCGGCGATTTGGCGGGTCAAGG
>JAJRWW010000334.1 GCA_024276595.1 Myxococcota bacterium | reverse complement strand
TCCAGGCTCTCCCCGTAGGCCTGCCACGTCACGCGATCCACCCCCGGTGCCGCACTGCGCTTGAGGCCGAGGTAGGCCTCCCGGAGCCGGTTCACGTCGTAGACGTGGTGCCAGAGCGTCGTGAACTGCAACTGCCTATCACGAACCGCTGCTTGCCGTACCCGCTCAAGCGCATGTTGCAGGTCTTGCCGGTACTGAGCCCGGGACCTGGTTTGATCTCGCGGGTTGCCCTTGGCCAGACCCCTTCCCTCCATCTCCTCCGCGGGCGGCGCAGCGGATGTGCCACCGTTGTTCGGAGACTTCTCCGGTACTACGGGTCTGTCCGACTTCCTGCGACCGTGCATCATCGGCGTGCCCCTTTCGGGTTCCCGATGCGGACCAGGGCACCATCTTCCCTGGCCGGACGCAGGATCTCCCGGTTCCCGCACGAGGTGTGTGGGCGCATGCACGGGGTCTTCGACCGCGCGGGGTCCTGCTGGCACTCGCGATATCGCGCCAGCCGGTGTGGCCTTCCCTGCCCCTTTACCAGGTCGGCACCCCGGAATGGTTCATATCTTTCGCGGCTCAATACCCGGCCTACGCCTACCCCTGTCAACGCTTCACGCCTGCGGTTACCCGCAGCCGCGCATGACTCGGGGCTGTCGTGGGTCGCTAACCCTTCAACACGAATGACTTTCACATTCAACACCTCGCCGGTGTGACCGGCGCACAAAGGGAGCTTGGCAATGAGGACAGCCTTCGAGGATCGGAGCATACGGAGCGAGCGGGCTCGAGTGGCCTTGCGGCTCTTCTTGCAGCGACGCGCGGTGCGCATGGGCGCCAACGCGCTGGTGGTGGCCGACGGCAAGGGGCGGCCCGTGGCCTGCACGGACGAGAGTGTGGATGTGGAGGAGCTGGCCCGCATCGCCCCTGGGCTGGCCCATGGCGGGCCGACCCATGCAGGAGGCGCTGCGGTGAAGCCTGGCGGCGTACCCCCACGAGCAGTCGAAAGGGCCGCAGCGCAAGGGGAGGCCAATGCCTGGCCAGTGCCGTCTGGATCTGGGGAGACCTTCTTGCTGGCCCTGTGGGACCGGGCGGGAGCCATCTCCGCCACATCTCAGGAGGTCAGCGAAACCTGTGCAGGCGTGGCCAGGATCCTCGACGGTCACCCATAGAGCCTCCTGGACCAGGCCCAGCGCTGGCGCTGAGCTCGCATGTCTGTGACCTCTGGCCTCAGCGCCCTTTTTCCGCTCCGCCTGTCCAGGGTAGCTGCGGTCAGCCCTTTCGACCTCTCGTCCTGGTGGCGGCGTCGTGCTTGGACTTGGCCTTGCTCAGCTTCTGCAGCAGGACGTTGATGTCACACGGCTTCGTGAGGTAGTCTACGGCGCCGTCCTGTAGGGCGTACATGGCGTCCTGGACGCTCCCGTGGCCTGTGAGCATTATCACCTGCACCAGGGGGTGTCTGGCCCTGATGGCCTTGAGCGCCTCCAGCCCGGACATCCCCACCATCTTCACGTCCAGCACAACCACGTCCACGTCGGAGCTCTCATCGAGGAAGGCCAGCGCCGACCGACCATCCTGGGCGGTGTTGACAGTGTACCCCCGACGACTGAGCCGCTTTGAGAGGATGGTGCGTAGCTCCGTCTCGTCATCCACGACGAGCACAGAGGTGGGCACATCTGGGCCCTTGGCCGCACTCTCGACCAGGGGCTCGTCGAGCTGGAGCAGAGCGGCCTCTCCGCTGTCGGCCGTCTGAACCTCGAACCCTCGTTTGCGTAACCGCTTGGAGAGGACATCCACGAGATCTTGCTCGTCGTCCACTATCAGCACGGAGATGGGCTTTTCGTTGCTTTCGTCCATGGGCGCTCCCTCGGCCCTGGGAGGTGATCAGTTGCGCCAGGCACATTGGTCCCCGCCTGGCTGGATAGTTGATCCATTATTGATCAGACATCGAGAGGGGGTCAATGCGCCCGCAAGCGCAGGCCGAGCAGAAACAGCGCGAGCAGCAGCGCCGGCACGGCCGGCAGGCTCTGACCCGCGCCAGCTCGACAGGCGCAGCCACTCGAGCTGCTGGAGGCGTCTCCTCCGCCGTCCGGGTTGGATGTGACCCCGGCGTCCGGCACATCTGGTTCAGGACCGGTCTGCTCCCCAAAGGGGTAGCGGCCCATGTCAACTGACTCCGCCTGGTAGAAGTCGCCGTCCCCAGTACCCTGGGCTGGGGAGCCATCTTGCAGGTGGAAGTCGTCGCCGAGCGGATCCACCAGCGCAGGGTCGCCCGCTATGGAGGCTGACTCCACGGCATAGATGGACTGCATCTCCTCCATGGTAAATGATGTGCCCGATCCCCCAGGACCGGTCCAGTCCGGCCGCATCAGGTAGTCTGCGTCGTTTTCGAAAAAGAGGTTGTGGTGCGAAGAAAACACTGGCAAAAACTCCTCCACCGTGGCGCTCTCCCCGCTCCCGCCGTGGTTGAGGTATACGCCGCGCGCATTCTGCACAAAGATGTTGTTGGCGATGACCGTGCCAGTGTTCGCCAACCTCACGTCCACGCCCGCTGTCTCGCTCAAGAAAAAGACGTTGTTGAAGATCCGGTTGTTGGTGGATGAGCCGTTGGCCTCGGATGTGGTTCGCATGAGCACCCCTGTGCCGCAGCGGACCATGGCGTTCTCGTAGATCTGCCAGGAGCCGCCAGGGTAAAACTCGGGGTCGCCCTCCACACAGTCTGGAGTGGTCCAGTGGCACCTGGGGCCCGGCGACTCCACGCACACCCCCACATCATGGATCAAGTTGCGTCTCACCACCAGGCCCGACACGCCGCTCTTGGAGGTGATCCCCTGGCCGATGATATCGAAGACCTCGTTCTCCTCCACCAGCGCCGGGAGGGCCGGGTCGTTGTCCATGAACGTGATGCCCTTGGAGTTGGAAAAGCCCCCCCAGTACTTCGAGTCGAAGACTATGTTCCCCCGCACCACGGCGCCTCCCCCGTATGAGATGAACACCGAGTAGGCGTTGTCGTTGCCGTTGGAGTTGTGACCGAGAACGTTCCCCTCCACGAGCTGGAAGCTCCCCCCCTCCAGGGTGAAGGCGTCGTTTTGGGTGTAGTAGATCCTGAGCCCTCGGATCTGGAGGTAAGACGTCCCCTGGGCGTGCATGAGCTTGCGCTGGGAGAGCTCGTACACGGCCAGGTTGGGGTCCTCCCCGATGGAGGGGTACAGGTAGATGAAGCAGCCGGCGTTGTCGTTTCCGCAGCCGAGCCCCGCGTCGTCCGCCTTGGTCCAGGTGCCCGGGTCCACCAGGTCGGCAACGTCGGCGTGGGAGCGGGTGCCCGAGCGGGTCACCATGACATGCTCCACCCGGGTGGCGTCCTCCACGTCCTGGCCCCTGAGGAACATGCCCTTCGGATCGCGGACCAGGAAGCTGGCAGACAGGCGAAAGAGACCGCCGCTCACGGGCTCCCACACGAGGCCCTCGGTGCTGAGAGAGCCCAGGATCACCACCCGCTCCCCCTCCACGGGCTCCACCGTGACTAAGCTGGATGCGGTGGCGTCGGGGCGGTAGAGGTTATGGGCCTCCTCCGACTCCTCCATGAGCCTGTAGACCCCGCCCGATATGAGCAGGCGATCGCCGTTCTCAACCGCTGTGAGCCCCTGCTCGATGGTGGCAAAGGGAGCTGCCGCCGTGCCCGGATCGGCGTCGTCACCATAGGGGGCGACAAAGTAGTCCGTAGCCCCAGCGACGGGGCCCGGGCAAAGCAGTACCGCGAGCCCCACGACGAGGTACGCCAGATGCGCACGCAGGCGGCACCCCAAAGGACAGGCACATGAATGCCCGCCTCGCTCTCTGATCTCTTCCTTCTGAACCCGTACGGTCATCTTGTCCTCCTCGCGACTGGGCGCTCCTTGGGCTGTCCGGGAGCCAGCACATGCACCGCAATGTTGCCCCCCGCCACTGTCTTTTTTCGCAAGATGGCCACCGGCTCCTCTCGAAGAAGCCCGGGAAGGCAGCCGTTGGCCTTGAAATGTCGGAATCCGGCGAAGTGGGCGCCGCCTGCCGCCAGCTCGGCGGCGGTGGTTACCACGAGCTGCAGGAGCCCCCAGAGGCTCCTCTTGTCGCCGCAGTGGTAGTCGGCGATGGCCACGACGCCCGACCTCCTGGTGACCCTGAGCATCTGGGTGAGGGTTGCTCGCCGGACCTCTGGCGAGAGCTCGTGGATGACCATGGTGGCGAAGACCGCGTCAAAGGTCTCGTCAGGAAAGGAGAGCTTGTGCCCCCCCTCTTGACGGAGCTCGGCGCTCTCCCCAAGCCTGGCCCTGGCGACCGAGAGCATCGCAGGGGATGGGTCCACTCCAGTGGCTCGCAGCCCGAGCTTCAGGCAGTGTGAGAGCAGCAGCCCCGTGCCGCAGCCCACGTCGAGCACTGCGCCGCCAGCGGCCGGCGCAGCGAGACCAACCGTGACATCGGCCAGGCCCAGGGCGCCGGCCTTGAAGATCCTGTCGTAGAACCTGGCGATGTGACGATAGGGGTCGGCGGCCATTACGAGAGTCTATACCCGGATGGCCCCCACGTCGACATCCTATGCGAGCTGTCCCCGAGCTGTCCCCGAGCTGTCCCCGAGCAGATGAGCAGCGAGGCTCTTGCGAGCCTTGCCGCTTTCCCCTAGATTGCCCCTTGCTCCCCGGAGGCGCCGTGAGATCTTTAGCAGCCATTCCCCTCTGCCTGGTGCTCCTGGGGGTATCCCTGTGTTTTTCTTGCCGCGGCCCTTCTGGTCGCCCCCGCAGCGAGGGCAGCGCTGGCAGAGGAGGAGCTGTCGGCGATGCCCGCGCCATGGCCCCGCCCGCCAGGGCCTCCGCCAGGACTCGCTCCTCGCGGCGTGACTCCTCCGCGGCCCATGTGGCACCGGGAGCCTGTCCCGCGACGCTGCCCGGGGCGCGGGTGTGGCTGGCGCCCACGGGAGCCGGCGTGCGGGTGGTGGTGGATGGCGCGAGCAGGAAGGTGGGCGAGGCCATCCTGGGGGCTGCTCGACACCTGGCAGAGGCCAGCCGGAGGGCGGCGCGAGCAGAGCTGGCTCTTTTGGCAGAGGTCAGACGGCGCTGCCCGGTGGTGCTCGAGTCCACGCGGCTACGAGTCCGGGCGCGAGCCTCGGGCGCCGAGATCCTGGTCACCGCCGTGGCGCCCCTCTCCCCTGGCAAGCTGCTGGAGATGGCCCAAAGGCGCCTGCGCCGCGCCTTCCCCCTGGTCCGGGTGCCGAGCTGGCGGTGCGGCGACTTCAAGGGGCATCTGCCAAGGGATCTTCAGCCACACCAGCAGCAGGCCATCTTCGCCTCCAGCCCGGAGGAGCGCCTCGTGCCCACCGGGTGGGACTCCGGAGACACCACCATCTCCAACGAGGCCCGCCTGGAGCTGTTTCAACGGGTGGCGCAGGGCCGAGGCGGTGGCTACGTTGGCGTCGGCTCCACCCAGAACTTCGTGCTGGCCGCCTGGGCCAGGTCCAGGTGGGTCTGGCTCATGGACTTCACCCGCATCGTGGTAGACGCCAACCGGGTGCACATGGACTTCATCCGAGAGTCGCCCACTCCCAAGGCCTTCATGGCCCTGTGGCGAGCCGACTCCAGAACCCGGGGGCTCGAAGTACTGCGCGCTCGGCACGGATCCGACCCGGCTCGGCTACGGAAGATGGAGCACGCCTACCTCACCGCATCCAGGTTCGTGTCCAGGCGCTTCGCGCAGCTCGTGGGATGGTCCCGCAAGCGGGGCTACTCCACCTGGCTCACCTCCAAGAAGCAGTATGACCACATCCGCCGGCTGGTGCTCCAGGGGCGAGTTCGAGCTCTCCGGGGGGATCTCAACGGCCCCAGGACCCTCTGCGGCATCGGAGAGGCAGCCAAGCGCATGGGGGTGGTCATCCGCGTGCTCTATCCCTCCAACGCCGAGGAGTACAAGGTCTTCAGGCCATACAAGTGGACCTTCCGCCGAAACGTGAGAAACCTGCCTTCAGACGCACGCTCACTCGTTCTGCGCACCTACACCTTCTCGCCTTCACGCCTGGTCTGGGCGCCGGGATGGAAGGGGGTGAGCAAGGTGGGCTTTCACTACAGCGCCCAACCTCTGCGGGAGTTTCAGGGACAGCTCAGGCTGCCCGGCCTGGACATCAAGCAGGTGATGTCCAGGCTCAGCGATCCCGACCGAGACGGGTTCAGCATGAGGACACCATGAGGACACCATGAGAAACAGCCACGGCTCATTGTTGGCGCCCGGCCGGGCGGCGCGCCTGGCGCCCCTTGGTCTGGCGCTTCTTCTTGGCGCAGCTTGCGCAAAGGGGGGAGCGCACGGACACGCCAAGAAGACGGGATCAGCCCCGGCCAGGCGGGTCGAGGGGACCCTCCCCATGACACCCAGGGCCGCGGCCATGCGCCCGACAAAGGCTGGCCCACCTCACTCGGCCACACCACGACCACCCTCGAAGCACCCCCGCCCTGCGCCACGGCGCACCCCAGGGCTCAAGGCCCCCGACGGCACGGTGATGCTTCCCTGTGGCACGGCTCCAAAGGCCATGTCCTGCGTCCCCGGCGGCCCCTTCATCAGGGGGTACGACAAGGGGCCGCGCAACGCCCGGCCAGCGGCCACCGTGTGGGTGCAGACCTTCTACATGGACCGCTACGAGGTCACCTCGGCCCAGTACAAGGCCTGTGTCAAGGAGGGGAAGTGCAAGCGCGCCGGGCCCAACTACGGCGACTTCAGCCGTCCGCGCCAGCCCATCGTCGGGGTGAGCTGGTACGACGCGGTCCGCTACTGCGAGGCCCAGGGCAAGCGCCTGCCAACGGAGGCCGAGTGGGAGAAGGCCGCCCGTGGCCCCAAGGGAGACATCTACCCCTGGGGCAACGCCTATGCCACCTGCCGTCGGGCCGTGGTCAAGGACCGCCGCGGACGGAGCTGCGGTGTGAAGAAGATGGGCAGGGGCCCGGAGACGGGTAGGACCTTCGTGGTGGGCTCCCGACCGGCGGGGCGCTACGGGCTGTACGACATGGCGGGCAATAGCTGGGAGTGGGTCGCGGACTGGGCGTCCAAGAGCTACAGCGCCTGCGGAAAGGCATGCCTCGGCACCAACCCCCGTGGGCCCTGCGACGGCGCCGACCGATGCCCGGGTCACCGCGAGAAGATCATTCGTGGAGGCTCCTGGTACTGGAAGGGACACATGGCAACGGGCTACTATCGCCGGTTCCACGTGCCCTCCAACCGTCCCTTCCATCACTTCGGTTTCCGCTGCGCCGCATCCCTGGAGCAGGCCAAGAAGCTGGCAAAGCCTAGCCCCTGACCAACCTCTGGAGGCCCAGGGCCAGCGGCTGAGCAGCCTCATGAGAGGCGGGGCCGTCGCCTCGGCCCCGCCAGGCCTACTGCCTGGTCTCTCGGGGCTGAGCACACAGGCCACACTCGGCGCAGAGATCCTCCGCCTGGCCCGGCCTGGCGAGCCCCTGCTCCTCCCGCCAGTGGAGGAGCTTCTGCACCTCCTCCGGGGGCAGCGGGCTGGCAGCGCCCAGCTCGGTCAAGGTCTTTGTGATCACCGCCGTTGCCTCCAGCTTCTCCAGCTTCAGGTAGGCGTCCATGGCCGTTGGGCCCACGGTGAGGCTGCCGTGACGCCTGAGCACCAGGGCATCGTAACGGGAGATGAGGTCGCGGATCACCGCCGCCCCCTCGAGGCTGGAGGGGGTGGCGTACTCCGCGGTGGGGATGGTGCCGAAGGCGAGCACCACCTCCGGGAGCAGGCACCGGGCGAGGCCAATGCCAGCGATGGACAGGGCCACCGCCGTGGGCGGGTGGGCGTGTACGACCGCCCGGACGTGGGGTCGCCGCCGGTAGACCTCCAGGTGGGTCAACATCTCTGATGAGGGGAGAAGCTCTCGACTCTCGCCCCAGGTCGGCCCAAGGGGCCTGGCCTCCCAGTCCACCACCAGGAGCTGGCTCTCCTGGAGCAACCCCTTGGAGAAGCCGGACGGCGTGCAGAGAAAGCGATCGCGGTCCATGCGGACGCTCACATTGCCGTCCGTGGCGGCGACGTAGCCCCTCTGCCACATTAGATGGCAGACCTGCACCACCTCCTGTCGGAGCTGGGGCTCCGTGCGGTGTCCTGGGTCCGGCCGGGAGCGCCGATACCTGATGGGCGAGTCGCTCAAAGGGGTAGCTCTCCCTGCTCGGCACCGCCGTCGATCAAGCGCTGGAGATCCGGCTCGCCGATGACGGCGACTCCGAGGGACTCGGCCTTGCGTCGCTTGGAGCCACCTCCCTCTCCGGCCAGCAGGTAGCTGGTGGCCGATGAAACGCTCCCGGTCACTTTGCCCCCGGCAGCCTCTATGCGGCGCTGGATCTCCGGCCTGGGCGCAGAGAGCCTGCCAGTGATGACAAAGGTGAGGCCGGCCAGAGGGGATTCGTCTCTCCCCGCCCGGGCAAGGGGGGCCGGGTTGAGGCCCATTTCCAGCAGCTTCGCGAGGACCTTCCGCCGCCGGGTGCTGCGGAGGTAGGTGGCCACCGAGGCGGCTATCTTCGGGCCCACCCCTTCTATGGCCTCCAGGTCCGCTTCCAGGACCTCCGGGTCGGCATCGAGCAGCGCCACGAGGTCTGGGAAACGCCCGGCGATGGCCCGGGCGGCCACCGCGCCCACGAGCGGTATGCCCAGGCCGATGACGAGCCGCTCCAGGGTGGCCTCCTCCTTGCTCCTCTTGATTCCTTCAAGCAGGTTCTGGGCCTTCTTCTCCTTGTAGCCATCCAGCAGCAGGAGCTGGTCGAGGGAGAGCCCGTAGAGGTCGGCAACGTCGTGGACCAGCTCGAGATCCACGAGCTGGTCCACCGCGTTTACGCCCAGGTTGTCTATGTCCATGGCCTCTCGACTGCCGAAGAAGCGCAGGGCAGCCTTGAGCTGCGCTGGGCAGCCCAGCCTGTTGGGGCAGCGCAGGGCCACCTCTCCCTCTGGTCGGTCCAGCGACTCGCCGCACACGGGGCAGCGGGTGGGCGCTCGCACGGGCTCGCAGCCGGCGGGGCGCGCCTGGAGATGGACTCCCACAATCTGCGGGATTATCTCCCCGGCCTTCTCCACGACCACCAGGTCTCCCAGGTGCAGGTCCTTGCGGGCCACCTCGTCCCAGTTGTGCACCGAGGCTCGAGTGACGGTGCTGCCCGAGAGGAACACCTCGTCCAGCACCGCCACCGGCGTCACCTTGCCGGTGCGCCCCACCTGGGCGTCCATGCGCCGCAGCCGCGTCGTTGCCCGGGCGGCCGCGAACTTGTACGCAATGGCCCAGCGCGGGCACCTGGAGGTGGCCCCGAGGTGTCGCCGCTGGGCGAAGTCGTCCACCTTGATGACCATGCCGTCCACATCGTAGGGGAGCGCCCCGCGGTGGGAGCTCCAGTGGGCACAGGCAGTGAGCACCTCGTCCATGGACTGGCAGCGCTGTACGTGCGCGCTGGTGGGGAGCCCCAGCGTGGCCAGCTCCTGGAGCATCTCCACGTGGCTGGTGGTGTAAGGGTTGACCACCTCGTACAGGACGATGCGGAGGGGGCGACGGGCCACCGCACGAGGGTCCAGGAGCTTGAGGGTGCCGCCGGTGGCGTTTCGGGGGTTCTTGAAGGGCTCCTCGCCGGCAGCCACGCGGTCCCGATTCACCGCCGCAAGGCCCTGGCGCTCCATGTAGATCTCTCCGCGCACGACCAGGTCCACCGGGCGTGCGAGGAGCCCGGGCAGGGTGCGAATGGTGCGCACGTTCGCGGTCACGTCTTCACCCGTGCGCCCATCCCCACGGGTGGCACCCAGGACCAGGCGACCCTGCTCGTATGTCAGCTCGATGCCGATGCCGTCCACCTTCAGCTCCAGGACATACGTTGGCTCGACCGAGAGGGCGACCAGGCCGCGACGAACCCTGTCATCGAACTCTCGCAGGTCCTGCTCGTTGTATGTGTTGTCCATGCTGAGCATGTGCTCGTCCCGGACCACCCTCGGGAGCTCGCTGGTGGGCTGGGCGCCCACCGTCTGGGTGGGAGAGTAGTCGGCAACCAGGTCGGGGTGGGCCTCCTCCATGGCCACCAGACGTGCCAGGAGCTGATCGTACTCCTGATCCGAGATGGTGGGGGCGTCATCCTGGTAGTACCGCCGGTTGTGCTCCTGGATCTCGCGGACCAGCGCCTGGTACTGCTCTACAGTGGGTCGCGGTGCGCTCATGCCATCCAGGCCGCTAGTCCTCTTCCCGGTCCTTGGCCTCAGCGATGGCTTTTCGCAGGTGCTCCGGGAGCTCGGCCTCATCGCGAATGCCAGTGTCCAGGTCATCGTCCTCTTCGAGGACCACGAGGTCGGCGTCGTCCAGCTCGTGGATGGACAGGTCTTCCTCGGTCAGCAGGGGTACACTCGCCCCCTCGGGGCTCGGGTTTGTCACAACCACGTCCACCGGGTCCTCCACTGTGGGGACCGGAGCACCGCCAGGGAAACCGGAGGGAGGCTTGACAGGGGGCGGATCCAGCGCGGAGGGGGCGTCCGCCGCCGACGGCTGCCGCTCGGTGTCCTCCGTGGGGGAGTCCCCTTGCGAGCCCTCGGAGGAGACGTCGTCTCCTTCGCGCTCCTCGGGCTTGCGGCCGCACAGACAGCCAGCTACGACGGTGACGCTGAAGGCCCGGTCACCAAAGTAGGCGTCGATGGACTCCTTGATGAACCAGAAGATGTCCTGCATCTGCTGGCCCTTGCCGGCCAGGCGCTTCCACTCCCGAAGGGGGCCGAACTCGATCACGGGAGCGAAGAAAAACTCCCGGGAGCTCATAAACAGCAGGGAGAACTCCTCCACCACCAGGTCCACGTTCTCGAGGCCAGCGGCCTCGAGCCACTCTATCGCCACATCGGGCTCTGGCAGGGTGTCCTCGTACTCTGCCAGCGCCTGGAGGGTCTCGTGGCGATCGTGCTTTGTGAGCACCTCGCGGTAGATGTCGAGGAACTCGGCCCAGGTGCCTCGCAGGGGCAGGGTCACCAGTAGCTGTCCCCCGGGCCGCGTGACCCGCGCCAGCTCGGCCATGGCCTCCTTGGGCGGGGAGGTGAAGTCCCTCAGACCCAGGTTGGTGAAGGTGAGGTCGTAAACGTCGTCATCGAAGGAGAGGCGCTCCCTGTTCCCCTCCGTGCGGAAGAAGATGCGCTTGCCGGAGAGGTCCTCGGCCTTGGAACGGGCCACGTCCAGCAGGGCCGAGGAGGAGTCGATGGCGATGATCCGGCCGCCGTCCATCTTCTCCAGGAGCTCCAGGGCGGGGTAACCGGTGCCACAGGAGACGTTGAGCACCATGGCGTTGGGGCCGACCTTGGCCTCTGCCAGCAGCAGACGCCCGAAGCGCTCGGCCCAGATAGGGAGGATCTCCGTGTCGTAGACACGGGCGAGCTTGTCTTGCTTGAGGCTTCGACGCTTCATGTCTCGGGATCCGCCAGGACCACATCTCCCAGCCGTCTTTTAAAACGAACGCCCAAAAGGGTCAACATCTAATGGGAAAAAGCTTGCCTTGCCTTTACAGTCGGTGCTCGATTTGATATCTCTCCCAAGAGCAGCTCGAGCAGGTTTTTGCGGCGCGATTCTCTCATCGGCCAGACGGTCGCCGATCGCTTCAGGGTCCTTTCCCGGCTTGGTGAGGGGGGCACGGGGCAGGTGTACCTGGCAGAGCACAACCTCCTGGAGCGCCAGTTCGCCATCAAGGTGCTCCGCAGGGACATGATCAGCGACGCCACGGCGGTGGAGCGGTTTCGTCGGGAGGCGCGGGCGGCGAGCCGGATGCAGCACCGGAACATC
Source organism: Myxococcota bacterium (assembly GCA_024276595.1). GTDB lineage: Bacteria > Myxococcota_A > Polyangia > HGW-17 > JAJRWW01 > JAJRWW01. The sequence continues at coordinate 3,783 of JAJRWW010000334.1, read as the reverse complement.
GTCTACATCAGCGACTTCGGCCAGCTCGCGGACGGCAGGCTCTTTTTGGTGATGGAGTATATCCCCGGCGACGAGCTCTCCACGGTCGTCGCGCGCGAGGAGCGCCTCCCGCCGGAGCGTGCGGCACGGATCCTGCTGCAGATAGCCGAGGCCCTCGACTACGCGCACGACCAGGGAGTGGTGCACAGGGATCTCAAGGCCGAGAACATCATCTTGACCACCGAGCGACGGCGAGTGGACGTGGCCAAGGTGCTCGACTTCGGTCTGGCCAAGATCCTCCATGGGGCCGGCAACCTGGACACCATCACCTTCAAGGGGGAGATCTACGGCACGCCCGAGTACATCCCCCCGGAGCAGATCGTTGGAGACGAGGTGGACCATCGGGCAGACATCTACTCGCTGGGGGTGCTCACCTTCGAGATGCTCACGGGCAGGACCCCCTTTACGGGGACATTGATGGAGCTCCTGGTGGCACACCGAAAGCTCACCCCTCCCATGCCCTCGGCGGTGTGCCCCAGGGCTGGCATCCCGGACTGCTTCGACAGGCTGGTGCGCAGGGCCATGCGCAAGCGACCCGAGGACCGCTTCGAGCGGGCGGCAGATGTCGCCGAGCTGCTGCGGGGCTACCTCAGGAGCCTGCGGGGTGCCCGAGGGATGGGCCGAGAGCTGGACTCCGACCTGGAGCTCCTCTCCACCACCGCCCTGGAGCAGGTGGAGCAGGACATCACCCCCGCCGTGGCTGCCCTCCCTGCCCACCAGGGGGTGGAGACTCAGCCCGGGGGATGGCACAGGGCCTCGGAGACGCCCCTGAGCTCGGGTGGCCCAATGGGCCCGGAGCGCCACGAGGCGCAGCTCCAGCTCCGCCGGCTGCTACATCGGCTCGTTCGAGCCCTGGACGACGAAGATCTGGCCCCGGAGGCGCTGCGGGAAGGTCTGGATCGCGCCCAGCGCCTGGAGGAGCAGGAGGCGGAGGCAGAGGCATCCCTTGCCATGCTCTTGAGCAGGCTGGATGAGCTGGAGGCATCCGGGCGGGAGCGGGAGTCGCAGCTCAGGTATGCCATTATCGACCTGGGCATGGAGCGATCGAGGCTGGAGAGCGAGATGGAGTCATCTTCGGCAAGCAGCTCGGTGCTGGATGACCTGGCCTACCAGATCGGGGAGCTGGAGGTGCGGCTGCTGGACGGGGCGCGACGCAGGGAGAGCCAGCTCGACGAGCTGGACACCCGGATCACCGAGGGGCGCCGGGAGCTCGACAGCCTCCGCTCGGGCCTGCTGCGCTCGGACAGGGAGCTTGCGAGCGAGGTGAGCACCCTTCGCCCAGCGGTGACGGGCCGCCCGGATGTGGCCGCCATCTACTCCGAGCTCGACCCCTTGATGGCCCTGTTGGGTCTGTAGATCGGCGGGAAGAGCCCCGGGTCCACGAGCCGAGTCGGAGGCGCCAGGCGGGGAGATGCTACTTGACCACCTCCACGATGGTCGTGCCGTTGCGCCCGAAGACCTCGGGGTGGTACATCTCGCTGGCCTTCAGCGGCGGCACCACGAAGGTGCCGATGGTCGTGGCCCGGGCCAGGTAGGTGTACTCGTAGACCCCCGAGGGGAGGCGGTCGGAGAAGAGGACGACTCGGTCGTCGCGCTTCTCCCTGTGGGAGAAGGCGAAGAAGGCGTACCAGGACCTAAAGTCGTAGATCTTGTTTTGGGCCTTGCCAGCGAGGGCGGAGGAAGCGCTGGTGCGCAGGTTCAGATCCACTGCCTCCAGGCCCGCCGGGAGGGGATCGTCCACCGCCACGAAGTAGCGTCTGCTGGGCACCACGATGCGCAACCGGACGCGAACGTACTTTCCGGCCTTCACGCGGTATCGGTTGCCCTTGAGCTTCACGACCGTGTCCTTGCCCTCCACCGGCTCGTACTCCCTAACCACGGTGAAGCCCTGCTCCTCGGGCGCGAGGCGCAAAGACCTGGGCGCGTAGCGCAGCCCCAGCCGGAAGTAGAGCTTGCCCTGGCCCCGCTTCTCCAGGATCAACGGCTTGCGCCCGGCGGCTCTCAGATAGGACATGGGGATCTTCTGCTCCACCACTCGCATGGAGCGACCTCGGAAGGCGGTCTGTCCCACGAAGCCAGAGCCCAGCCACGCCCGGAGCTGGTAGTTGGGCACCACCTTCTCGTAGTGCTTGTAGTACCGCGACAGCGCCACGAGGGCGAAGGCGTTGGCCTGGGTGGTCTCCCAGCGCCCCCTCACCCGGGCCTCCATGAGCCCGCGGACAATCTTGGGCACCAGGGGATGGTCGGGCTGCACCTCCATGAGCGTGGCGAGCACTATGGCGTCCGTGCGGCTCTCCGAGTGCATTAGCAGGCGCAGGGACTCGGTCGCCTGCTCCCGGAAATGCACCTTGTAGGGGGTGTCCTGGATGGCGGCGTTGTTGATCAGGCGCCTCAGCTCGGCGTGGGGTCCCCTGCGGGTCTTGTTCACCCGGTGGATGGCAGCCAGGAGCATCGCCTTGGCAAAGAGCGGGAGCTTTCTGCGAGCGCCGAATATCTCTGCCAGGTGCTTTTTGAGCTTCATTCGCCGCCTGCTGTAGGATGTGATGTAGGCCTTGTCGTACATCTCCGAGAGCACCCAGACGGCCATGGCCTTCATGCTCCAGGAGTAGTACCAGTGCCAGCGGCTCCACATGTAGCGATGGTTGAGGAAGCTCGACAGGTAGCGGGCCGCCTTGGAGAGGGCCTGGTTCGGCACGGTGTACCCGGCCTCCCTGGCGCGCAGCAGGGCGTAGGTGGCGTAGGCCGACGGGTACGGGTAGCTGCGCCTGGATCCGCCCCAGTAGCCAAAGCCACCGTCGTAGCGCTGCTGCGCGAGCAGCCTGGAGATCCCGGACCGGGCCAGGTACTCGAGGTACTCCCGCTCTAGCCGGGCCCGGGCCTTGCCCTTGCGACTCTTTGTGAAGCGCTCGGGCAGCTTCACCATGTACTCGTCCCCGTCCTCGTTGCGCTTGCCCAGCAGCCTGAAGGCCGGCAGGATCCTTCGCAGGGCGAAGATGGGCATGACCCGGGAGGCGGTCTGCTCCACGCATTCCCACGGATAGTTGATGAGGTACTTCACGGCGTCCTGCATGCCGGTCAAGGCCGTAGAGGAGAAGGACATCTCCAGGCCCCCGAAGTGGCGCAGGGCGTCCTTTGGAGGCAGCACCGGCTGGGAAACCGACGTGGATGTCACGCCGTAGGTGGCAAATGCCTCGGTGGTGGCCGGCAGGTTGACCGGGATGGATACGCTCACCGCGTCCGTCTCCCGGCCCAGATAGGCGAGGAAGCGGAAGCGGGCCCTGCCTGGCATGCCCACGGCCACGGGGAAGCGACCCTCCTCGGTGCCTCCCTTGGGCACGGACACGGTCCGAGTGGAGCTGCCGAGCACCCTGGCGCCCGTGGTCTGTATCCTCACCTTCACCCGCCCCGGGCGGCCGGTCTCGTTGGTGACCTTGACCGAGGCCTCGAAGCGGTCGCCAAAGTTGGCGAAGCGGGGCAGGGCCGGCATGAGCATTAGCGGGCGCCGCACCGTCACGCGGCCCTCCCCGGTGCCGAAGCGATCTGCCTGCTGCCGGTCCATTGCCACCGCGGTGACCCTGAAGGTGGTCAGGTTCTCCGGCAAGAGAACAGAGATCTCCGCCTTGCCGCTGGAGTCGGTCTTGACCCTGGCGTCAAAGAAGGCCGTGGAGGCGAACCTGGAGCGGGTCTTGAAGCTGAGCTTCGGCAGGCCCGCCCGGGTGGAGGCGGTCTCGGCTGCGCCACGCG
>JAJRWW010000024.1 GCA_024276595.1 Myxococcota bacterium | reverse complement strand
GTCATGGCCAGAGGGACATCCAGCTTCTTCGCCAGAGTCTGGGCGAGGAGGGTCTTTCCCACCCCGGTGGGGCCGATCATCAGGATGTTGCCCTTGGAGACCTCCACATCGGCGGCGCGCTGGCTTGCTCCGAGCCGCTTGTAGTGGTTGTAGACCGCCACCGAGAGCACCTTCTTCGCGCGGCTCTGGCCTATGATGTACTCCCTGAGCTCGTCGTAGATCTCCTTGGGCTTGGGGAAGCGCTGGCCCGGCACGCCATCCTCTCGGGCGATGATCTCGTTGCAGAGGTTCACGCACTCATCGCAGATGAAGACCTTGGGACCGCTGATGAGCTTTCGAACCTCCCTGCGGCTCTTGCCGCAGAAAGAACAGGAGAGGTTGTCCATGTTTGCCATTTTGCCACATCCAGGGCCCGCTTGCCAGTGGCGGGGAGTTTCGGGAGGCCCGGCCGGGGCCTGATCACATTGGGAGCCCGTGCTCCGGCACGCATGGCCACCAAGATGAGCCGGGCGAGGACCCAGCAGCGAGCCCTGGCCGAATTCATGACATGAACGGGGGCTCGCGACAACCCCGAGACGTTCGAGCCAAAAGATCGCCATGGCAGTCGACGCAGGGCTCCTACTCGGGTAACCTGTGAGCCCCATGGCAAAGGGTCTTCAGCTCGGGCGCTACCACCTCCTGGATCGCATCGCCTTTGGCGGCATGGCCGAGATCTACCGGGCCAAGACCTTCGATGAGGAGGGGCGAGTCCACATGGTGGCGGTGAAGCGCATCCTGTCTCACCTGGCTCGGGACGAGGAGTTTATCAAGATGCTCGTGGACGAGGCCAAGATCGCCAGCCTCATGGAGCACGAGTCCATCGCTCGGGTCTACGAGTTCTGCCACGCCCACGGGGAGTACTTCATCGCCATGGAGTACGTGGATGGCAAGGACGGGCGCACGATTCTCGACCGCTGCAGGGCCCAGAGACGCTGGATCCCACCTGAGATCTGCGCATTCGTGATGATGCACATCATGCGCGGTCTGCACCAGGCTCATCGACAGACCGACCCCCACGGGCGAGCCTTGCACCTGGTCCATAGGGATGTGAGCCCTTCCAACGTGATCTGCTCCTACGCGGGAGAGGTGAAGCTTTGCGACTTCGGCATCGCCAAGGCCACCCTCTCCACCGTTCAGACCCGCTCTGGGGTCATCAAGGGCAAGGTCAAGTACATGAGCCCCGAGCAGGCCATGGGGCGCAAGCTGGATCCTCGCACGGACATCTTCTCTGGTGGCTCGGTGCTCTACGAGCTGCTCACCCGCGTGCCCCCGTTTCTGGCTCCCAACGAGATGGAGCTGCTGGTGCTCGTGAGAGAGGCGCGCTACACCCCCGTGCGAGAGCGCAACCCAATGATCCCGCCGGCCCTGGAGGCCATCGTGGACACGGCCATGAGCCGGCGTCCCTCGGACCGGTATCAGACCGCAGAGGACTTCGCCAACGCCCTGCACAACTTCCTGGTGGTGCACGCCCCGGACCTCACCCGCTCTCACCTGGGCCGCTTCGTGCGGCAGCTCTTCTCCGAGGACATAGAGAAGGAGCTGCGCGCACTGGAGGAGTACGTGGTTGAAAGCGCGGACAATGAGGAGGTGGGCGTCAACCTCATCGCCGACGCCCTGGGACCCGACGCCGACTTCTCCATGTTCTCTCCTGTGCCCACCTCCGCCGTTGACGCCGAGGAGGTGCTTCAGCCCCAGGACGGCGAGGTGGAGGCAGGGAACGAGGGGGGCCCAAAGGTGGCCGATCCCGCGCTCTCGGCGGAGCCCACGGTCATCCTGGAAAATGGAGATCTTGCCAGCCTGCCGACCGTGTCCAGCGCACAGCGGGTGGAGTCCACCGACCCCGAGCATATCAGCCCAGAGGCGGAGGTGCTCTGGAGGCAGGGAGAGGACGTGAGCCTGGTCACCGCGCCGCCGCGCTCCTCCAGGACGGACAAGGTCCTTCCCGGTGTGCCTGCCACCGCCGAGACGCCCTCCACCATCCCGGGGCTGCACACGGCGCAGACGGTCATCCTGCAGCTCTCCGAGCAGGAGACGGCCGCCTCGGAGAGCCCAGAGATCGCCCCGGAGCAGGGGCAGCCAAGAGACCCATCCCTGCGCCCCGACACCGAGGAGACGCTGGCGCTGGGCGCTCCCCGGGCCGACCTCGAACCCGACCACCTCGGCGAAAGCTCCCCAGGGGACACCCCCATGTCATCTATGATCCTCCACGACGCCCCCACGGACGAGCTCGACAGCCCTGTGCCTCTTTCGGAGGCCGAGACGTCCGAGCTGGAGCTCAGCGGCGCCGAGGAGCTCCCAGAGGATCTTCGGCCACCTCCTGCAGAGCAGGAGCCGCGAGCACCAGGTGCCTTCGCACGGGTGATCCACACCGAGGAGACTCAGATCCTCGAGCTGGAGGAGCCGGTGCCGGACGACATGGAGCCCTCCGAGCCGGCCCCGGACGGGCTGGAGACCTGAGGATCTCAGGTCACTTGACCTGCCCCCTTTGGCAGACTAGGAAATACGGGCGCAAGGAGATCCCCCAACCCATGGCTTCCCGACCCTACAGCTCCCCGAGGATATCTCCCTCCATTTCAGCCCTGACGCTCGGGCTTTGGCTCGCGCTCCTGCTCCTTCCGAGGCCAGCCGCTGCCGAGGAGGGGCTCTTCAACGTGCACCTGTCCTTGGGTGCGGCGGTGCTGGTCAACGACGCCGCCGACGACCTCATCAGGCGTGCAGGACCAAGCACCGCGCTGCAGGTGGATCTGCCCCTTCACCGCTTCGTGGCTCCACAGATAGGCTACTCGTTCATCTACCTGCCCGGCACCGGCGGCGCCGAGTCTGGGGTGCACATGCTCACCCTGGGCGTCCGGCTGCGGCTCCTCAACGACGAGAAGGGTTACCTGGTCAACCTCTGGCCAAAGGCTCCCCGGGGGAACCCCTGGGGAAACCTGTGGCTGGAGGTGGAGGTGGGCTACGCTCACGCGCCCACCCTCTCCGGGGTGTCGAGCTGGTTCGCCTTGGAGGTGGGTGTTGGGTACGAGCTCTCCCTTGCCGGCCCCCTTCAAGTGGGCCCCTACCTTTCGTACAGGCAGGTCTTCGTCAAGAGGACCATGCCAGCCTTTGTGTGCCTGGGCGTCTCCATCTCCTTTGGCTTTCCGAAGCGGCTCCCCAAGGCCCGCCAGGCCCCCAGCAGGCCTCGCCCCCAGCCCCGGCCCAACATCGTGGGTCGCAGAGGAGATCGGGACGGCGACTACGTGGGCGACGGCATCGACAAGTGCCCATCCACCCCGCCCGGAGCCAAGGTGGACGAAAACGGCTGCGAGTACGTGAAGGGCAAGATGGTCTTCCCCAACCTGCGCTTTGTGCCCGGAACCCCCACCCTTGCTCCCGGAGCGATCTTCGAGGTGCGGCGCATGGCGGAGATCATCAGGTCGCACCCAGAGGTAAAGGTGGAGATCGGCGGCCACACAGACGAGCCTGGGAGCGTGGAAGACAACCTCAAGCTTTCACTCAAGCAAGCCCAGGTGGTGCGAGACAAGATGGTCCTCATGGGGGTGAGCAGATCGCAGCTCACCGTGCGCGGATACGGAGTCAGCGTCCCCATCAAGCGCTCTGAGACTCCCGAGGGCAGGCGAGCCAACCGGCGCATAGAGTTCCGTTTCACCGTTGGACAACCCAAGGCCGACTGAAAGGACGGCTGGGGCCGGGCCAGCTCAGGCCACCCGGCAGACCAGGATCTGGTTCTCGGAGTCGGACTCGAACGGGTTGCCATCAAAGTCGCCAAAGGCCGACTCCACCTCCAGGCCGCAGGAGGACAGGATGAGCCGAAGCTCCTGTGGGAAGATCTGTCGGTGCGCAAGGGCCACCGTGCGCGACAGGGATGGATCCTCTGGGCAGTCGTAGTAGAGCTTCACGTGGGCGATCTGCCGCTTGGAGTCGTAGGTGTGGTTGGTGGAGTAGTACATGGTCTTGCCCGTGACCGGGTGCTTGAAGCGAGTGCGGGCCCAGCGCTTGGTGGGGTCCCGAAGCAGCCAGCGCAGATCCGGGTTCTGGACGTCGAACACGAACCTGCCGTGGCCAGGCGCCAGGACCCTCACCACCTCTGCAAGGCATGCGACCATGTCTGCGTGGCGATAGAGGTGCATGAAGGCGTTGAAGGGACACAGCACGAGCTGAAAGGGGCCCACAAGGGGGAGTCGGCGCATGTCTCCACGTAGCAGCAGGCCCGCTCCGGTGAGCCTTCGGCCCGCCCACCGGAACCG